>JBKBXU010000046.1:0-18570 GCA_046313675.1 Cytophagaceae bacterium | reverse complement strand
TGTAAAAACGCCTATCCTCAACGTTTGAGCTCCTCCTGCATAAACGGTAAGTGAATCTATTGTCAGTCTTTGCGAAACAATCAGGCGCATTTTTTTATCAGCCGGGGAAAAATCAGTTATTGTCCAGAAAGAAGGCCCAAGTGCAGGTTTCCCCGTGTAATAACTGGTGCCGGAATTGTCCTGAACATAAAAAGATTTTGTTTCTGTAACCTCTGTTGAATATGCCAGTCCTTCCAGAACACTTGTGCCATCATACGGAGCATCAAACCATTCATATGGCCCTGAGTCACCTCCCGGCGGAATAATAGACAAAGAAACCTCTCCGGGAGAAAGAATGCAATCGTCAACAGGTTCAGGAAGGCTTGAGGTAATGGTTTTAAGAGCTTCTACATCAGTACAACTGCCACCACTTATGACCACTCTATATTGGCCGGCAGCCCGCACATTAAGGTACTCCTCATGATCGTCTTCTAATAAATCATTATCTTTATACCACCGAAAACTATACAAGTTCGGATCCAGTTGGGTATGTAATTGTATACTTGATGGGTTACATATATTGCTATTATCACTAAGGTTAGCCACAGGAATGGTATTAAGAACCTGTATCTCACCTTCATATTCACATCCCAATGAATCAACCAGCACTCGATACAGGCCAGGCTCTGAAACGCTCAATGTCCCTGAAGATCCGGCAATAGGACTTCCATTTCTAAACCAATTAAAAGTCCTGTTCGTCTCATCAACATTTGTATTGAGTATGGCTGGGTTTCCTGAGCCACAAAAAGAAATATCCGGCCCCAGATTTGGCTCTGTACATTCAGGAGGGAATATATCCGCAGCATTGGTACTTATCTTAATGTCATCAAACCAGATATGGCAATCTACTCCTGGAGCCCAGCCAGCAGTAGCTCCTCCATGAAAGGTAGAAAAATAAAAGTTATCAACTTTATCGCCATTATTTACAAACCGGAGATTTTCCACCAATAAGGCATGCTCACCATTTACCCATAATTCAACCTCTCCATCATGATTATTTCCCGAATTGACTTTTACCCTTTGTATGATATTATACCACTGGCCACGCTCAAAGTACACATCGTTACCATTACTGTCTTTCAGGTCATAATCCGGGGCACAGGCTCCGAGTTTGTCCATATGGTATAGATATAAAACCCCTTTTCCTCCAGGTCTCCACATAAGACGAGCTGAAAAACCGTTCGTTCCGTCACAATTATTGCAACCACTACAATTATTGCCTCCTGCCAATCCCGGAAGTTTTCCCCCGAAATTCGTAGTTCCCCAACTAAAGTTATCACTGAACCTAAACCAATAAGAAGCATAATATTCGTCCTCAGGAGTTAAACGCAAAGGTGCCTGTGCACCCGAATTGGCAGGCCCGACTCCATCAGCAGGAAATAGTATTCGTAAAGATTTATCTCCTGATCTGGCAAAGGCATCATCTATGAATGCCCTGCTTTGGCTAAAACCATTCACCCAGCGTGGGTCAAACCCATCTGCTTCCCAGGAGGCTCTGATATATTCATGCTCATCCGGCCAATTCTCAAAACCTGTAAAAAGTTGAGCTTTAAGAGAACCTGTAAAAAAAACCAGAAGGAATAACAATAAAGTGTACTTCATACAATTACCTCACCTTTAATTACTTACAAGTATAACAACGATAAAACACTATCCCAAGACATTTCGGGTTAATTGGACGAAGACGTCTTTTATTAAGATAAACGGAAAATAAATACCCGGGTTATGCTTGCCTTATTAAAATACTTCGTTTACATTTGCTTCATGAACATTAATTTACATACCACACCGTGTGTCGCAGTGATTAAGCCAAGGGCTTATGAATCGGGTATGTATTAGTAAAAAAGTAATTTCTAAAACATAAATACAACCCGGATCGAACATCCGGGTTTTTTTTTGAATGAAAAACAGATTTACAAAACATGTTGCGGTCGCGCTGATCCCTTTTACTAAAAAAGGAGTCCGGGAATAGTATTGATTAAATTCAATAAAAAAGGCCCGGTTTGATACAATCCGGGCCTTTTTTATTTATGTATTATTAAACTATATATACAATGTCACGACAATTTTTAAGCAAAGAAAATGCAGGCATTATTGCCGCTTTTGGTGCAGTTTACATCCTTTGGGGTTCTACTTATCTTGGAATTAAGTATGCCATAGAAACCATCCCTCCCTTTATCATGGCAGGTAGTCGTTTCTTAATAGCCGGAAGTATTCTTTGCGTCTGGGCCCTGCGAAAAGGCTCCGTGAAACTCACCTGGGCAGATTTAAAACAGTTCGCCATTATCAGCATTCTTCTGTTGGTAATAGGAAACGGTGGTGTTGTAATCGCAGAAAAATACATTGCTTCCGGAATGACTGCCTTACTAATAACCATTGAACCTGTTTGGGTAGTATTGATACAAATGGCCAAAGGGAAAAAACCGGATATTAAAGTATGGATAGGAATGATTTTAGGTTTTACCGGTATGTTCATTCTGATAGGCCCATCCGGTATAGGAGGCTTAGAACAGGTGAATCTATTTGGCTTCCTGCTAATCATGATTTCTACGTTTTCATGGGCAGCGGGCTCTGTATATTCTTCAGGGCAGAGCAGAAATATATCTCCCTTACTATCAACGGGAATACAAATGCTGATCGCCGGTGTTATCTTTTCTTCAACGGCTTGGGGAGTTGGAGAATACCAGACCTTTGAATTAAGTAAGGTATCAACTAATTCAATGCTTGCTTTAATCTATCTAATTGTTTGTGGGTCATTGATAGGATTTACCTGCTATATTTGGTTGATAAAAGCCTCAACGCCTGGGAAAGTTTCAACCTATGCATATATAAACCCTGTTATTGCGGTAATACTGGGAATTTACATCGGAGGAGAAACGGTTAACAGCCAAATCCTTATTGCTACTCCGATCCTGGTTTTGGCGGTTATTTTGATTCTTTTGCAAAAGGAAATCAAATTCCCTGAAAAAGGAAGAATACGGATACTGGAAATCACGAGGATAAAGAAAAAATGTGCTTAATAATAAAGGCCGGCAAAAACACCGGCCTTTATCTATTTTTTAGGCAAGACATTGGTAATTATACTAACCGTTGACCTGTGATTGGTGGCATTTGATAAAACAGTTACGACCTTATTCTGCCGACCGGATTTTCCGGCCGATTTAAACATTACTGTAATTTCGCCACTTTGACCCGGCATTACAGGTTGCTTACTCCAACTCGGAGCAGTACATCCGCAAGTGGTAACCACATCAGATATGACCAAAGGCTCAGTTCCTGTGTTTTTAAACTTAAATACATGTTGAACCGTATCGCCTTCTATAATATCACCAAAATCTTTTGATTTCTCAACAAAGGTGATTTCCGGTCCTTTTTTGGTATCGTCGGTTGTTTGTGCAAATCCTATAGAGGAAAGGGCAAAAAGCACAAAACATAAGCAAAGCAGTTTTTTCATAATGTATTTTTTGTCTAATCTATATAATATTATTCAATTATCCTGCCAGATTTTCTTAAAAAAATCGATCATCAAAATTAAGAAGATACAATTCCTTACCTGCTCTGGTAACAGCGGTATACAACCATCTGACGTATTCGGTATTAATCATATCTTCCTGCAGAAATCCCTGATCCAAAAAAACTGCTCCCCATTGTCCACCCTGCGATTTATGACAAGTCAATGCGTAGGCATATTTTACCTGTAGGGCATTAAGGAATTTATCATTTTTCAATGCTGCCCCCCTTTTATACTTCGGAAGATCCGTATAATCTTCCAAAACAGATTCATAAAGTTTCTTATACTCCTCCTGCGTCAAACCGGGAGCATTGGAGTGCAATACATCCAGAATTACCCAAGCCTCGAAAGCAGGCTGCTCAGGATAATCAAGCAATTGCATTTCAAGTAAACCAAACCTGAAACCATACAGTTCCTGAAGCTTTCTGATTTTGAGCACTTCCACAAAATCTCCATTCGCAATAAACTCAGCCTTATGATCTTCCGGTATTACGGTATAATTATTTTTCACCACCATAAGGATCTCTCCGGCATCAATCTCTTCCTCCCTGAATTGTATGCTTCTGCGGATGTAATTGTTGTAATTTACAGCAGCCTTATTAGATCGGCATATAACAATGGTTTCTTCCTGTCCGAATTTATTAAGCGCATAACGGATACCATCTTCCAACTTATCAGGAGTAATCCTATACACATCACGGTACCCCTGAGTCACAAATCGAAAATTTACATCTTTATTTGCAAGAGAATTCCTCAAACGGGTAGCATTTAGTAAAACCCCCGAGTTCACCTCCTGCCGCACTACTTCGGTAAGCTCACATTCCAATACATTCAGCCGATGGTAAACTGCCATATATGAAGCATCCAATGCCGGGCTATTGGTTTTACCAACCGGAGGAAGCTGAGCAGGATCTCCTACGAAAAGAAGCTTATTTTTAGGTTTTGAATAAATGTATTCCAGCAAATCAGCAAGCAGGCTTCTTCCTCCATATTCAACATCATCAGATATCATTGAGGCTTCATCAATAATGTATATGGTTTTTGACTTGGTATTTTTCTTCCTCTTAAATGAATACATACCGGAATCATCCTTCTCTCTTATAAAAATCTCTCTGTGAATGGTGCTGGCACCTCGACCGGAATAGGAAGACATTACTTTTGCCGCACGGCCCGTAGGCGCTAGCAACACATAATCATAGCCGATATCTAGTTTAACAATCTGACTTATAAGAGTGGTTTTACCCGTTCCTGCATACCCTTTCAGAATATACGAAGGACGCTCACTGTCCTTATCGGCAAGAAAAACATTAAACAGACGGCAGGCTTCAATCTGACCATAGGTAGGCTCAAAAGGAAATCCATTAATAATCTGTTCGGATGGGGACATTGATTTTTAAAATTTGGAATTAAAATAATTTTAGAACCGTTCTACTTCATACCTTTCAAGGACATCGATTTCCTACTGTTTTGCTAAATTGCAAAAAGTATGGAAAAACTAACGAAAGAAATAGAAAAAGTATTTGGAAATAAATTACGGGTGCGGGTTTCCGGAATTTGCTCAATAGATGATGAGATTCTACTAGTCAACCACCATTCTCTTGGCGAGATGGGCACCTTATGGGCTCCGCCGGGAGGAGGAATAGACTTTGGAGAATCTGCAGAAGATACCCTGATACGGGAATTTAAAGAAGAGACCGGATTAAATATTGAGGTTACAAGGTTTCTTTTTATTCATGAATTTATTCAAATGCCGCTTCATGCTATTGAATTATTCTTCGAAGTTAAAATTGTTGACGGCAAACTACAAAAAGGCCTGGATCCGGAGATGAAAAAGGAATTGCAAATAATCAATGAGGTCAGATTTTTGGAATATACCTCAATTAAAAACCAGGATCCGAAGCTTTATCACAATATTTTAAACCATTGCATTACACTCACAGATCTCTTAAATACAAGAGGTTACATTAAATTTACAGCTTAAATTAAATTTATTCAAGATTCTATATAATTTTTGCTTTAAAATTACTGAAAAAAATCGTAAATTTAAGTCCTCCATATCTGGTTACTGACTATAAAAATCAGGAAATTTGTGCATATAAGATTGATGACTAAGTAAGAATATGATGCTAGAAAATATCACAGCCTATTATAAATTAAATCAAAAGATTAAGGACGAGAAGTTTAACATTGATTTAATTCCACGATACAACCTTTCTCTTCAAGTCTCCCATATACTATTCCGTATATGCATTACCGATACTGAAGATAACCGCTGCCTCCTAATAGAGGACTACCAGTTAAACTCAGTAAAAGATCACAATGAATTACTGGAAGTTTTAAAGGATATATACGACAATCATCACCTGTTGAATGCCGGCTTCTGGAAATCCATAAAGCTGGGAATCAAAAACATGAATTTTTCTTTAATCCCCCATTCCCTTTTTGACCAGGAATATCTGGCTGATTACCTAAGTATAAACTGTAAAAAAGAATTACTTTCTAAAGAAAACCTGTACTACTACAAGCAAAACAGTACCGATGCCGTCAATATTTTTTCTGCAGATAAGCAAATCATAAAATTCTTTACGGAAGCCTACCCTCTGAAAAAAATACAAGTGGTACATCACACCAGTCCATTTATTGAAGGGGTTTTAATAGGAGGAAATGGAAATAAAGAAAAAAAACTGCATATCCTCGTTGAAAATAATTTCATGACCATTCTAGTCAACAGCAGCAAGAAAATGGAATTCTGCAATTGCTTTAATTTCACATCAACAGAGGATTTTGTGTATTTTGTAATGTTTGTATTTGACCAGCTTAATCTGAATCCTGAAACAACAGAGGTTACATTATTTGGTGAAATCGCTACCGATTCTTCCATTTATCTTAAGCTTAGTAAATACATTGCTAACTTAAGCTTTGGAAACAAGCCATCTAATTTGTACTTTGGCTATCAGTTTGATGAGGTTTTTGACCATAGATTCTTTGATCTCTACAACATGCACCTTTGTGAGTAATTAATGAAAAAAACCGCCATTTTCCCGGGATCCTTTGATCCATTTACCAAAGGACATGAGGACATTGTTCTAAGAAGCCTTCCTCTTTTCGACGAGGTGATTATTGCCATTGGAAACAACAGCAATAAAAATCGTTATTTTTCCCTGGAGCTGATGGAACAAAAAATTACTGAGACTTTTCATCAGCACCCAAAGGTAAAGATTCAATCTTACCAGGGTTTAACAGCGGATTTCGCCCGAAAACAAGGGGCTAAATTTATCATCAGAGGTTTACGCAATACGACAGATTTTGAATATGAAAATACCATCTGTCAGGCGAATAAACATCTTTGGAACGAGCTTGAAACCATTTTCCTGATCACCACCCCTGCTTTGGCATCCATCAGTTCATCCATCATAAGGGAAATCCATAAATATGAAGGAGAGATTGATTTCTTTATCCCGTATAAGCTTTAATACCTACCCAAAAAACCTGTCCTGTAGTTAAATTTAGAAACAATGATAAATTGATTCAATTTCAAAATTGGAAGAAGCTCAGGCTAATTAAGTGCAATCAACAAAACAATAAGTAAAGTCAGCACATTTACCGGTCCCCAAACCATTCTTTCTTTTTTACTAGGGGTTGCCAGATTAAGAATAGAACCTAACACAAAAAATGCCACTACAAACCATATACCTGTATTTCCAATAGAAGCATACTGGCTAAAAGCAAAACCTGTATTTATCAACACAATAAATAAAAAGAAAAACAAGACAAGGATTTGCAGAAATACGGCAACTCGTATCTTTTTGGGTAAACTTCCCTTATATTTTCCACCCATGGTATATTCTCCCAAAGGCGCTCCAAATAAAAGACTGATTTGAAATATTACAACAATTAGGGTTATAGCTATATAGGAAGTCAAAAGGAAAATCATGGTGATATTGAAATTCAGTTGGGATGCTTATTTTAAAAAATAAGGGGCATCTATTTTTCTAAAACTATGCTCAGAGTGGTTAATAATATTCTATCCCCCTTCACCTCATACTTTTCTCTCAAATTTATCCATTGAACATTGGGGTGGTATAAATTTAAATTTTTATCATAAATACTCAATCCAGAATTCCTGGGGCAGGGATAATAGACTTCCTTGTCACCTAATTTTACCCACACTTCCAGTTCAATAACCTTAATTTCCTCCTGCATTTTTAACTCACTCTTAGGTGTGATCAGAAACAAATTACTTTTGACATCATCTTCTTTGACATCAACAAGACCCTTAGTATTTACTAAATCAACGTCCGAATAAGGCAGGACTGTAATATTCGTAAATATCAAACTTGACTCTCCTGGCTTAAGCTTTGATACCGGAACCAGATCAGGCCATTTTTGAATTTGAAGTATGGGTTTAGCATGCAACCGGATGGTGTCTTGAGCAAAGCTTGGAAATGCTAAAAAACCAATTAAAATAAGCAGGTTAAGCCATCCTTTGAAGTACCTATAAGCTTCCAACCGTAGAAAAGTAGTTATTACTGATTTCTTCTATAGATTTATATGTACCTTTCATTGCAGCCTGAACCTCCATTTTATTCATCCATCGTACCTCTTCAATAAATTCTTCTGTCTGAGGTTGCATATTCGAATCATCTATGCAATGCATTTGATACCAGATTGTTTTTTTAAGAATGCGTTTTCCTTTTCGCATATAAGTATGCCAGGTAGGCCCGATTTTTCGGCCAACCCCTACCGTAATATTGCATTCTTCTTCCACTTCCCTTCTTGCCCCTTCTAGTGAATCTTCTTTTTTCTTAAGTTTACCTTTCGGGAAATCCCATTTTCCAAGACGGTAAATCATTAAAATCTTATCACCTTTGGTAACAATTCCTCCGGCTGCTTTAATAATTTTAAAGCAATCCTTTATATACTCTTTCATCAAGGAAGGATTTTCCACAGCCAGTGTAATGGATTCCAACTTTTTCAACTTCTTACTTTCAAGCAATTTCAATAAACGATCGACCTGAGCAGTACTGGCATTTTCAAACAACACATTGCCCACAAGCTGTTTTGAGACTATGTCGTCCTTTTTGTCAAATACTTCGTCAAATTTCAATCCATCACATTCATCCAAATCCACAACGCAGACAGGCTTATCATTTATAAAAAGCTTCATGAAAGGCAAAATCTCGATTAATTCCTGCAAAACAAAAAATTATTTTCTTTTTAACAAATTAGATTTATTTATTGTTAAAAAAAAATATTTCCGGAATTTTGCAGCATATTTATAAATATAATTGATCAGAAAAGAGGATGGTCTTCTCTGAGACATTTTATTAATCCCATAACCTATTATTTTAAAGATGAATACATCGCAAAAAATTGCTGCAGCTCTTTTAAAAATTAAAGCTATAAAACTTAGTCCTGAACAACCATTTAAATGGGCTTCGGGATGGAATTCCCCAATATATTGCGACAACCGCTTATCCTTATCCTACCCTGATATCAGATCACTCATAAAAAAGGAATTGGCAGAACTCATACGTAAAGAGTTTCCTGATGCAGAATCCATTGCTGGTGTTGCCACTGCCGGCATTGCGCAGGGGGCTTTAGTTGCAGATGTTCTAAACCTCCCCTTTTTATATGTCAGGCCTAAACCTAAAGATCACGGCATGAGCAATATGATAGAAGGTGAAATTGTAAAGGGCAGAAAAGTTGTACTTATTGAAGACCTTATCTCCACAGGAGGAAGCTCCCTAAAAGCTGCTGAAGCTTTAAAAGAAGCCGGATTTAATGTTTTAGGGATGGCAGCCATATTTACCTATGGGTTTAGTATTGCAGATGAAAATTTCAAAAATGCCGGTATTCATTTACACTCTCTTTCAAACTACAATGTCTTGGTAGAAGAAGCCGTCAAAGGAAATTATATCTCTGAGGACAATCTTCAATCGTTGAAAGAGTGGAGACAGAACCCTCAGGACTGGAAAAAATAACATTATCAGCCATTTCCGGGTAATATCAAGGAAATGGCAAAAGACAACAACTTAAGAGATTTTTTCAAGATGGTATTTTTAGTATTAGTCATTTTTCTACTGATACTATTGTTATACTATGCCCATCAGGTATTTTTACTGCTATTTGCCTCCTCCATGCTAGCCATTTTATGGCGCGGAACAGGAGAATGGATCAGCAAAAAAGTAAAAATTAGCACCAAAATCAGTATGCCGGTCGTAGTGGTACTTAACTTTGGGCTTGTGGTATTGGCAATCTGGCTACTAGCTCCCAGGGTAAGCGAACAGGTCCAGGAACTGGGTGAAAAAATACCACAAACCATTGAGCAGATAAGAGAAGGCTTTGAAGGTACCGATTTTGGCAATTTTCTTAAGCGACAAATGCCTGAGAACGAAAATATGCTCAATAACCCTGCAGATGCTCTTGATGCTGTAGTTGGTTTTCTTTCAGGAATGGCAAATGTGGTAATGGATTTAATAGTAATTTTAATTATTGCGGTATTCCTTACCATTAATCCATCCATGTACATAGGAGGCTTTCTGCGACTAATCCCCATGGATAAACGAAAGAGAACCAGCGAAGTTTTCAGCACGTTAAACTTTACCCTTTTCCGCTGGTTTGTTGGAAAAATAATTGACATGACTATAGTGGGCATTCTCACAGCCATAGGTTTATGGATTATAGATATTCCTTTGGTATTGACCTTCGCCTTACTTGCATTCTTTTTGTCCTTTATACCTAATATAGGTCCTATTCTTGCTGCCATTCCTCCTATACTTGTGGCTTTGCTGCAAGATCCGACCAAGGCCATTTATGTCGGATTGCTTTACTTAGGAGTTCAGTTTTTTGAAAGTGCTTTTATCACCCCAAATATTCAGAAGAAAGCCATTATGATGCCACCTGTTTTACTTTTACTCATTCAGATTTTCTTTGCGCTTATAATGGGGCCTTTGGGGCTTCTTCTTTCCACACCTATCCTGGCAGCTTTTATGGTTTTGGTAAAAATGCTTTATATAGAAGATGCTTTGGGAGACTACAGCCTGGAGGTAAAAGGAGAACCAAAAGGCTAGTTATTGGATTATTTTTTGAAGACGTTTATTTCTATCCTTCGGTTTAACTGCATACCCTCGATAGTAGCATTATCTGCTATAGGTTCATCGGCACCAAATCCCTTGGCTGACAATCTGCCCGGATCAATTCCTTTTTTTATAAGCCACTGTCGAACGGCTTCTGCACGTTGCTGTGACAATTTGTGGTTTGCTTTTTCATTACCTGAATTATCAGTATGACCGCAAATCTCAATATGGATATCTTTATTAGAATTTAAAACAGAAAATAATTCTTCCAGTGCAGGCAAAGCCTCTTTTTTAAGGTCACTCTTGTTGGTATCAAAATAAACATTCTCCAAGATATAACTACGAATTAAAGCAGCATCGACTTTAATTTTTAAAACTTTATGAAACAAATCGCCTTTCTTTAGAAAAGGAATTACTATAACACCAAAATCAAATACCTCATCATATTGTTTCACCAAAACATGGTATTTCCCTCCCTCTTCCAGCATGACCATATAAATGCCTTTAGAATCACTCATACCATTTATTGATTTCCGACCATCGATTCCAATGATTTCTATTCCGGCATTAACTTCCGTTTTTTTATCAAAATCTTCAATATGAAATGTAACAAGAGTTAATCGTCGATCCTGAGCCTGAAGGTCTAAGGCAACCAAAATTTGCAATAGTATGAGATACTTTGCCATTTTAAAAAACAGTAATGTTAGAATAATCTACTCCTCAATAATCTTAACTTCCGTTCTTCGATTCAACTGCCGTCCTTCAGCAGTGGCATTATCGGCAACGGGCTTGGCAGCACCATAACCTTTTGACAAAATCCTATCAGGAGAGATCCCTTTGGATAAAAGCCATTGACGTATAGCATCAGCCCTACGCTGTGAAAGCAATTGATTAGCTGCTTGATCTCCAACACTGTCGGTATGTCCTGCAATTTCAATCTTCATTTTTGGGTTAAAATTCAGGGTTTCCAACAAACCTTCCAGGGCGGGAAAGCTTTCTTTTTTTAAGTCAAATTTATTAGTTTCAAAGTAAACATTTTCAAGTGTAAAAGTCCTTGTATAATTCGTCACCACTTTAATCTTTAATGTCTGATCAAACTGCAGTGCTCCGGGCATAACAGGTATTTCCATAATACCAAAATCAAATTCCCCCTGGTATTTTTTTACCGTTAGTTGATAAGAATCTCCTTCGGATAATAAAATTTTAAATACACCTTCTATATCAGTCAGACCTTTAATGATTTTCTGATCTACGGTATTGATCAATTCAATTTCAGCCTCTTTTTCCGGAAGCATGTCAAAATCTGTCACATAGAATGTGACCAGGGCTAGTTTATCCGTAGGTTTTAGATCTTGCCCATGGGCATAAAGAATAAAGAAAAAGGGGAAAAGTAAGAACAACCTCATATTTTGTTAGAAATTTATAAATTACCTTTACGGTATACCGCAAAAGAGGTTTAAAAGAAAAAAGATTATGAAAAGAATAGGCTTGATTTCTGATACACATTCATATTTAGATGAGCGCGTTTTCCATTATTTTAGTGACTGCGATGAAATATGGCATGCGGGTGATTTTGGCACAGCAGAAATTTCGGATAAACTTGCAGCATTTAAGCCATTGAAAGGTGTGTATGGCAATATCGACGGGAACGATATCCGCATTATTTATCCTAAAAACTTACTTTTTATTATAGAAGGGCTAAAAATTTTCATAACTCACATTGGAGGTTATCCAGGTAAGTATGCCCCGGATGCACGTCAGGTCATCGTCAGCGAAAAACCTGATATTTTTGTGTGTGGGCATTCCCATATTTTAAAAGTGATCACCGACACCAAAAACCATAACATGTTATGTATTAATCCTGGAGCGGCCGGAATTCATGGCTTCCACAAGGTAAGAACTTTGATCAAGTTTGATATAGAATCAAAAAAAATCAGCAACATGAAAGCAATAGAATTAGGAAAAAGGGCATAAAAAAAGGTGAACGAATCACCTTTTTGAATATTTTTAACAGCTTATACTATTCTTCGCCTTTTATAGCATCTTCTACTTTTTCAGCTACTTTTTTAACTTCTTTTACTGCTTTTTCAACTACACCAGGTTTCTCTTGCTTTTTAAGCTCTTCAACCTCAACTCTTTTTATAACCGGCTTACGTGTTAAAAACTTAATATTAGCAATTCTGCCCTTAGCCGTTATTTTATTTCTTTTCCCTTTTCTTTGTAATCTGGTAACTGCCATAATCGTTTGATTTAATAAACAAAAGACAAAAATAATGGATATTTAATTCATTAAAAAGTTTTCTATCAAATATTTTATAAATTTTGAAAAAATTAAAAATTTGCCATTGTATATAATACTATATGGGAGCCCAAACAAGCCATGGGCCACAACCACCAACGAATATTCAGGTTGTTATTTCGAAAAAATCTACTAATCCATAAATGGGCAAGCAACATACCTATAAAGCTAAAGAGGAGGCTGATTGCATAAAAGACAAGCTTAGAAGATACTTCGGTTATTTTATCAAGCATGCTTTGAAGAGGCAATGAATCCTGCACATCCTTCTGTGGTTTATCATAGCGTAAAATTTTGGTCTGAGATTTTTCAACAGGCTGGTATGCGTACAAAGGGGTATTTAAATAGCCACCCTTCAAAAGGGAGACGCTAAGGATAAGAGCTATTAAAAGCTCTACAAAGAAAAATGTCGTTGGAACAATAAGCTTTTTAAACTTCCTTTTCCTGTATATCAGGTATAAAATCGCTCTGTAACAATGCATAATCATTCTTACTTTTACCCAGATATACGTATTTGAATATTTTTTGTTAAAATAATAAGAAATTTTAATTATTTTTGGCTTTTATGAGTGAACAAAAGCCAACATTACCAAAGGGAACACGTGACTTCGGCCCTGATAAAATGATCAGAAGGAATTATATATTAAATATAATCCGATCTGCATTTACTAAATATGGGTTTTTACCACTCGAAACCCCTGCTTTGGAAAACCTATCTGTTCTGACAGGCAAATATGGTGAAGAGGGAGACAAATTAATTTTTAAAATACTCAATTCAGGGGACTTTTTAAAGGGAATTACCGAGGTAGATATTGCAGAAGGAGCAAAAAAGCTTGCGCCCAAAATTGCCGAGAAAGCATTGAAGTATGACTTAACTGTTCCCTTTGCCCGGTTTGTGGTAATGAACAGGAATGAGATCACTTTTCCCTTCCGAAGGTATCAGATCCAGCCCGTATGGCGTGCAGACAATCCTCAGAAAGGCCGTTACAGAGAATTCTATCAATGCGATGCAGATGTAATAGGTACCAACTCTTTGATTTGTGAAGCTGAACTGATCATGCTGTTGAATGAAGTTTTCAACAAATTAAAAATTACAGAGATCAGCATAAAAATCAACAACCGAAAAATCCTTTCGGGAATAACCGAGATTATCGGCAAAAAAGGAAGTGAAACAGATCTTTGTGTCGCAATAGACAAATTAGACAAAATCGGTAAAAAAGGTGTAGAGGCAGAACTTAAGGAAAAAGGTTTCTCAGACGAAGATTTGGCCAAACTCAACCCTCTTTTTGAAATAAACGGTAACAGCGAAGCAATTCTTGCTTCCTTAAAAAAGTTACTTTTCTCCTCTGAAATTGGTTTTAAGGGAGTAAAAGAACTTGAAAAAGTTTTTTCCTATTTGAAAAGTGCCGGATATACAGGTATATTGCCTGTAATTGACATAACATTGGCAAGAGGATTAAATTACTATACCGGTGCGATTCTGGAGGTAAAAGTCAACAACGTAAAAATAGGTAGCATAAGTGGCGGTGGAAGGTATGACAACCTCACGGGAATTTTCGGGCTTCCTGATGTGTCCGGTGTAGGTATTTCTTTTGGCGTTGATCGCATTTATGATGTAATGGAAGAACTATCGCTTTTTCCAACTGAAATCCAGCAATCAATTTCCCAGGTTATGATCGCATATTTCGATACTGAATCTGAACATTATGCGTTAAATATTATCGGAAAGCTCAGAGAAGCAGGCATAAGTAGTGAAATATATCCTGAAGCCGCAAAAATGAAGAAACAGCTAAATTACGCTAATGCCAAAAACATACCTAAGGTTGTTATCATTGGCACAGAAGAAATAAGCACGGGATTACTAACCGTAAAAAATATGATTACAGGGGAACAGGAAAAGAAGGGTGTGGACCAACTAATTAATGAATTAACAATATCAGTATGAAAAAGTACGTATACCTTATTATTTTAGCATTTGCTGCATTTCCGGTATTTGGACAGTACTCACCGGACTTTGAAGCAAATGTTACCCGTGGATGTGTTCCTTTAACCATTACCGTAAGTGATTTATCCGGTGCAGAAGCTGCCGGAATACCGGTTACTTATAATTATGGTTCAGGTTTTGTTGAAGCCAAAACCTTTACCTATACCACACCCGGAAAATACACCATTACGCAGCGAATTAACACAGGTGGAAACCCTCCTACGGCAACCAGGACAAAAACAGACTACATTGAGGTACTGCCAACACCAAGGCCGGAATTTACAGTTTCATATTGTGAAGCCAGACGTGTATTCGTTAATATATTTGAAACCACCTATGAGCAATACATAATAGACTTTAATGATGGTACAGCACCGGTTACGGTCTCAGGAAACTCTTCTACACCCCATACCTATCCCAATACCATGCAAAGGAATATTACCGTAACCGGAAATTATATGCCGGGAGGTTGCGGATCAGGAAGTTCTCAATTGATTATCCCCTTACAGTCACTTATTCGTCCTAACCTGGTCGAGCTGAAAACGATTTCCAACACTCAGGTAGAAGTTTCCTTTGTGGCCTTTGCCAATCATAATTACAGGATCAGCCAACGCAATATAAACACGGGTATCACCGCCAACATAGCCTCTATCACAAACCGTTCCGGTCAGGTGAACCATGTCATCAGCGGTCTTGACCTTACCAATAATTCCTATTGTTTCAGAGTATCTGCTGTAGATGAATGTAGTGCAGCTCAGGGGGCAGAAGAATTATGTACAGTAACGGTATCTGCAACCGCTCAGGAAGACCAAAACCTGCTTACCTGGAACGTATACAATTCCGAAGCAACTTTCGGAAGTTATATTATTTATCGAAACGGACAGCAATTGGAAACCATCAATAACCTATTAACAAGTTCCCTGATTGACGACGATGTAGTCTGTGGTGCCAATTACTGCTATTACATAGTAACAGAACTTAACTTTAACAGTGGCTCCGGAAACCCGGTAACCTCAACTTCCAATGAATCCTGTGCAATAGCAACTACCTCTGCCATCCCTCCTCCTATTGCAGAACTTAACTCAACTATTGAAAATAACCATGTAAAGCTTTTCTGGGAAACCGATGCACTTGTAAGTGATGTTAATAATTTCCAGATATACCGGGCAGATGGAGAAAATGACTTCCAGTTGCTCACCACCACCAATAATAACGAGTTTATAGACGAAAACGTCAATATACCTGCAAACTCCTATTGCTACAGGGTACTTTATACCAACAACTGTAATTTAACCAGCGTTGAAAGTCCTATGACCTGTCCGATTTCATTTACAGCACGACAAGACAGGGACAATATCAATGCCATGTCCTGGTCTCCTTACGAAGGCACCTGGATGGAAGCAGGGGTTGTCTATACAATAGAATTACTTGATGACGGATTAAACCCTTACCAGACTGAAATTGTAGGAAATACCACATCTCATGCGGCAAATCAGGATCCATCAGCGCAATTGGCACGGTACAGAATAAAAGCAGAATTTGCTTCCAATCCTACAGCAGTCAGCTACTCCAATATAGTTGAATTACAATACAGAATGGGCGTGTTTCCACCTAATACATTCACACCAAACAATGATGGGCTAAATGATGTATTTGTTGTTAAAGGTTCTTTTGTAAAGAATTTTAAAATATCCATTTTTAACAAATGGGGAGAATTGGTATATCAAAGTACCAATATGGAAGAAGGGTGGGATGGCACTATTAATGGAAAGCCTCCTATTGCAGGAGCCTATGCTTTTATGATTGAGGCAGAAGACCATTTAGGAGAATCATATAAACAAAGAGGTACAGTAACTATTATTTTTTAAAAGAGAGACGATTATGTTTGATATGATGAATATGCTTGGCAAAGTCAAAGAGGTTCAGGCTAAGCTAAAAGAAGTAAAAGATAACCTTGGTAAAATTGAAGTGACCTCTGAGTCAGGAGCAGGCATGGTTAAAGCAACTGTGAATGGAAACCGTCAAATTATAAAACTTGAAATAGACAATGATCTTCTAAAACCTGAAGATAAAGATATGCTACAAGACCTGACGGTAGCTGCAATTAATAAAGCGCTCAACGATATTGAAGAAAAGATCCGGGAAGAAATGAAAAAAAGTACAGAAGGCGTTTTACCAAATATTCCGGGGCTTGATCTGGGGAACTTTGTCTAGAGAATGGAGAAAATAGCCATTGTTATTCTCAACTGGAATGGCAGAAAACACCTTGAAACATTTTTACCCTCTGTAAGCAGATACAGTGAAGGTGCGGCTATATATGTAGCAGATAATAATTCTACCGATACCTCCATAGAATTTATTAAGGAAAATTACCCATCCATAAAACTTTTGCAATTCACTTCCAACAATGGCTTCTGCAAAGGTTATAATGATGCCTTATTTCAAATTGAGGCAGAGTATTATGTTTTACTGAACTCCGACGTAGAAGTAACAGAGCATTGGCTGGAACCAATGCTATCCCTAATGGAGTCTGATGAAAGCATTGCTGCTTGTCAGCCAAAGATTCTTGATTGGAAAAACAGAGAATACTTTGAATATGCGGGAGCTGCCGGAGGCTTTGTTGATAAATTGGGATATCCCTTTTGCAGAGGAAGAATTTTCCTTAATCTTGAAAAAGATCTGGGTCAATACAACGACATCAGGGAAATCTTCTGGGCCACCGGAGCCAGTCTTTTTGTCCGTGCCCGTTGTTATAAAGAATTGGGTGGCCTTGATGAGGATTTTTTTGCCCACATGGAAGAAATTGATATTTGTTGGCGCATGAAACTGGCAGGGTATAAAATTATGTATTGTGGACAAAGCACCGTTTATCATGTCGGAGCTGCCACACTTTCTAAATCCAGCCCCAGGAAAACTTACCTGAACTTCAGGAACAGTTTGTTTGTAATTTACAAGAATCTTCCTGCTCATAAACTATTTACAACCATACTTATACGACTCATTTTAGATGGAATAGCAGGCATAAAATTTATGTTCTCTGATTCGTATAAACATGTATTGGCAATTCTGCATGCGCACTATTCGTTCTATAAAAACATTCCCACTTTACAAAAGAAAAGAAGGGAATTTGGAAATGAAAATAAAAAAATTATCTTTAGTGAACTTTATTTAGGCAGCATTGTGTTTGATTATTTTATAAAAGGAAGAGTAAAGTTTAGGGCTTTCAATTTTAAAGATCCCAAATAGAACTTCTGCTCCTTCTTAAATGACGGTGAATATTCATAAGAAAAGCAATTCCAAGATATAGTATGATCGGGGAACCAAACGTTAAGAATGAGGCATATACAAAAAATAACCTGATGCTGCCGGTAGCAATTCCCAGCTTTTCTCCGAGAAGGCTGCAAACACCGAAAGCATGTTTCTCAATATATAATTGAATCTTTTCCATAGGAATGATTAAACATTTAATTCAACATATAGTTTACTGATCTTGAATTAAATTGTTTAAAAATAACAGTTAAACTTTGTATTAAAGAAAATATAACAATAAATTCGCAAATAAACAATAATTTTCATTTTATGCTAGTGAATAAAAAACTCTCATCCGTCGCCTTACTTGTCGGGATATTAACCTTCAACGGTTGTGCCCTCAAACAAATGA
>JBKBXU010000045.1:0-18972 GCA_046313675.1 Cytophagaceae bacterium | reverse complement strand
ATAGGATATGATACCAAAAGGGCGGTAAAGAAGATGGGGGCAGATCTTAAAAAAGAAGGTCAGGATTTAAAAGATGTGCTGAAAGGGAGAAAAGAAGAAAAAACAAAATATCACGGAGTCAATGATGATGAATATTTTGACTTTGATTAAGTATCACCCTTTTTGTCTTCTATTATTTCTCCTTAATATTCAACCTACGGTCTGAAGGGTAAAATTCGATGGAATAAGAAATAGGAATGGCTTCAGACCGGTATTGATTCAGATATTCCAAAAGCTCTTCTGCTTTCAAATCGCGCTTGCATCTTTTGATGGTCTCGCTAAATAGTATTTTCGAAGAATTTTTCTTTACCCTCACAAAGTTTTCATTATTTGCAGCCAGACGCATCCTCATTTCCAACTGCCTTTCAAGTTTATTGGGGGAGTAGGCCTGCTCCGGAGCCGGAAAAGAACCGTTCATGCCATTAGAGAGGGCAAAAACCATTCGAAAATCCCGAAAGCTATTGAAGATCTTTTCATTTTCCAACTGTTCAAGGGTGATCATTTCTCCGGCCACATTATGAAGTTTCTGATTGTAAAATCCTTCAACATCATATGGTGAACGTATAGGATAACTTTCTACCACAGAATAAACGACAAGAAGGTTATGTGCATTAAGGTAAAATGCCTTAACCACATTTTCATCGGCTTTTGCGAGATTTGCTTTCCCGATATATTTTACCAGCTCATTAAGGTCGGAGGGATGGTTTATAATTGATTCATAGTCAACCTTTCCATCTTTAGTGTATTTGGTAAAAAAGACATTGGATTTTTTAAAAAACTTCCTGAAATGCTTTTTCGCCAGCACAGGCTGGGTTAACAGAGCTAAGAAAAAGATTAAGAGTAAACCTTTTTTCATAAATTTCCTTAAAGTTCAGTTTTAAAATTAGCACTTTTTTTATATAAAGTATAATTTTAAACCATATATTTTATAAAATGTTTGATTATTAAAGGAAATAGCTGAATAAATTAGGGTCTTTGTTAACCTCTATGTAATTGATTTTCTTTTTTTTCATTCTTTCAATAAGATGGTCATAGTCCTCCTTTTGCTTTAGTTCAATTCCAACCAGTGCGGGGCCTTCTTCTTTTATGTTCTTTTTTGTGTACTCAAATCGGGTAATATCATCATTAGGGCCTAATACTTCTCCGACGAATTCTTTTAAAGCACCGGCTCTTTGCGGGAAATTTATGATAAAATAGTGTTTTAAACCTTCATAGATCAATGAGCGTTCTCGTATTTCATCCATGCGGGCAAGGTCGTTATTGCTACCGCTCACAATGCATACCACTGTTTTGTTTTTAATTTTCTCAGCTATGAAATCCAGCACGGCAATCGAAAGGGATCCTGCCGGTTCTACCACTATGGCTTCTTCGTTATATAATTTTATAATGGTTGAGCATACTTTACCTTCGGGCACAAGAACAATTTCGGTAAGATTTTTTGAGCAAATTTGAAAATTCAGTTCTCCCACCGTTTTAACGGCGGCTCCATCGACAAATTTGTCTATTTTGTTAAGGCTGACAACTTTATTTTGCTTTATGGATTCCAACATCGCCGGGGCGCCCGATGGCTCAACACCGATGATCTTTGTTTCCGGGCTGAATTTTTTGAAATACTCTGATACGCCGGCAGACAATCCACCACCACCTATGGGTACTATAAGATAATCTATTTTTTCTTTGCAATCTTCAAAGATTTCCAGGCCTACAGTTCCCTGGCCTTCAATGATTTTTTTATCATCAAATGGATGAATAAATAATTTATTATGCTCATTGCTATACTTAATTGCTTCTTCATAAGCATCATCAAAAGTGTCTCCGGTAAGCACCACTTCCACATTGTTTTTACCGAACATTGCCACTTGTTTGACCTTTTGTTTTGGTGTGGTACTGGGCATAAAGATTTTTCCCGGCACATTCATCAGATGACAGGAATAAGCAACTCCCTGTGCGTGATTTCCTGCACTTGCACATACCACACCTTTGTCCAAATCTTCTTTAGGATGGCTGCTCATCAGATTGTAGGCACCACGAATTTTATACGATCTTACTACCTGAAGATCCTCCCTCTTTAAATATAGTTTACAATTATATTGTGCCGAAAGGTTTTTGTTCAGAGACAGAGCCGTATGAGATACAATTCCCTTTAACCGCTCTCCTGCTGCTATTATTTCTTCCACTGTAACATTCTCAGCCATGCCATTCAAACTTGGTTTTAAGTAAAAATATACCTTTCGTTCTTCTATAACAAATTCAAATTTAATACCCGGTGAAAGGCTGATATGATAAAGATATTCCTTAATTTGCCGGTATGAAAATTCTTAACAATCTCAATCTCTTTCAAACCTTAGCCTTGCTGGGTATTGTTTTTAGTCTGGTGGCTCATGGCATACTGATTTTTCTGGAAAAGGCGATCGACAATTATTGGGCTGTCTACCCTACCTGGGTTTTGGTGTTTATTTTCGGTACTATAATAAAAAAGTTCGTGGGGCCGGATGATCATCACCATTAATAAAAACTCTTACTCATATTGAGCAAGAGTTTTTATTATTTTGCAGCTTCTTCTGCTTCATGCATAAATGTCATTAATCTATCGTCGGAATAAAGACCAAAACCATTAACAACAGTCCCCTTTAACCCATTATTAGTTTCAATTATATAGACTATTGCCATATCATCCGGGTCAGATATTCCTTCAAACCTAAGTCTTTCTATAATTTGAACATCTTTAGGCTTAAAAACCTCTTCCGTATCATAGCAGAATAGGCCTTTTTCCGTAATATGAAATTCTTTGTCATACCCTCTTTCCTTTAAAGCATCCAGCTTTAAAGACATGGGAACCCGATAATGAGGCATTCCTTGATCTTTTTTCATAATCTATTCCAATAGTTTCTACCTTCTACCTATTTAACATCAACATGCAGGAAATAGTTAATCTGGACTAGGGTAGAAAGGTATATTCATTTGGATCAGGAAAAATGAAGTTATAGTGAAGATCTCTGATGACTTTATCTGAATTAATGATTTTACAAGCTGAGTTATTATTTGGTGCAAAGTGAGGTTCAGGCATGTTTAATTTCCGTGCCAATGAAGGGTAATAATCTTTTCTTAAAGGATGCACAGGGGAACATAGATTATAAACCTGTCCCCATTTCTGCTGCTCTATTACCTGCTCAATAATATGTATGACATCGTCCCTGTGTATGAGGTTAACAGGACAATTGCCCATAGGCAATCCGGATTTACCTGAGAAAAAATTTATAAGGATGCGGTCATAACCAGTCAATCCTCCCAGCCTTAAAACTGTAACAGGCTTTTCGGATGATTCAATAACTTTTTCTGCTTTGTATAGAATTTTGTTCCCTGCATCATTTTCCTCTTTCAAATCGTCTTCAAAAAATGTACGATTTGCTTCAGGATAAATGGAGGTAGAACTGGTATAAATGATCTTTTTTATTTCGCTACTTTGAAGATGCTTAGCCAAAACTTGCATTTGTTTGACGTGTAGATCGTTGTCGGGGTTTTTTCGTGTTCCCGGCGGGATATTAATAAGTAAGATGTCAGATTTAAAAAATTCTGAAACCTCCTCTTTTCCATTAATATCAGGGGTCATTTTTAATAAAAATGGCTTAATGTTGTTTTTTTCAAGGATTTTTAATTTTTCAGGGCTCGTTGTGCTTCCTTTTACTTTATACCCCGCTGATATTAAATGCATTGCCAGAGGAAACCCTAGCCATCCACAACCTAATATGCTTATTGAATTATCCATAATCTATTTCTTAACAATTTCGTAACATTGGAAAAAGGCTGTTCATATAGCTATTTTCGTTTTAATGTGAAAATTAATATTACTCTTCAGGAATTAAGAAGGCAAATCTATATACATTGAAATGTTAAATTTAACAATTCGGTAATATTGCAATTGCTAATTTTACTTTTACAATCAGATACTTTAATGAGGAAACTATTCCTAATCCTTCTTGTCTTTTTAAACTTCTCCTGTGTTAAAAGGCCAAAAGTTTTTATTGATGGTTCAAGTACTGTATATCCTATTACGGAGGCCGTGGCGGAAGATTTTATGTGGGAACACAGAAATGTAAATATTACCATTGGCGTATCCGGTACAGGTGGTGGGTTTAAAAAATTTATCCGGAATGAATTGGATATTGCCAATGCTTCACGACCAATCAAGAAAGCCGAAGATGAGGCTATGGCGGCAGCAGGCCTGGCATACATGGAAATACCTGTAGCCTTTGATGGTTTGGCTGTGGTTGTGCATCCGGATAATCATTGGGTAGATTATTTGACAGTAGCTGAATTAAAGAAAATATGGGAGCCGGAAGCACAGGGTAAAGTCAAGCGATGGAATCAGGTTCGTGAGGGCTGGCCGGATGAAGAAATTCATTTATTCGGCGCAGGAACTCAATCCGGAACGTTTGATTATTTTACTGAAGCTATTGTAGGGAAAGCCAAGGCTTCCAGGGGAGATTATACGGCCAGCGAAGATGACAATGTCCTTGTTCAGGGAATTTCTACGGATGTTAAAGCCTTAGGCTATTTCGGACTTGATTATTATGAAGCCAATCATAATATTCTTAAATTAGTTGCCATAGATGACGGCAAAGGCAATGGGCCTGTAACACCCAACCCTCAGTCTGTAAGAAGCGGAATTTATCAGCCTCTTTCGCGTCCGCTGCTTATCTATGTAAATGTTGCATCAATGGACAAGCCCGAAGTGAACAGATTTATTACATATTACCTTTCTAATGCGCCGAAACTTGTGTTGGAATCGGGGTACGTTCCTCTTCCTGAAGAGATATATACACGCTTACTGAAAAGAGTGGAAAACAGAGTTCCGGGTTCCATATTTTTGACGCTTGAAACAAGTGTAGGGATTAAGCTGGAAGAACTAATACAAGGAGACGAGTGAGCATGAAAGAAAAAATTATTGAAAAGCTCCTGTTTCTCTGCAGCTTAATAACCATTCTTACTACATTAAGTATTATCGGAGTGCTTCTGTATGAGACATTCAACTTTTTTAGTGAGGTATCAATCATCGACTTTTTAACAGATACTCAGTGGACTCCCTTGTTTGCTGAAAAGCATTTTGGTATACTTCCTTTACTGAGTGGCACCTTGCTTACCACAGCCATTGCTATTATTGTGGCCATTCCTTTGGGTTTATCTATTGCCATATATTTGAGTCAATATGCTCCTTCCAGGACAAGAAACATCGTCAAGCCTGTTCTCGAGATTCTGGCAGCAGTTCCGACGGTGGTATATGGATATTTTGCCTTGGTTTTTGTGACACCGGCGTTACAATCTGTAATACCTGGTTTGTCAGGTTTTAATGCGCTCTCACCTGGCATTGTGATGGGGATTATGATCCTTCCGATGATTTCTTCATTGAGTGAGGATGCATTGTCTGCCGTTCCAAAATCGCTTAGGGAAGGAGCCTTTGCTTTAGGTTCAACAAGATTTCAAACTGCCTGGAAGGTAATTGTACCTGCGGCCTTATCGGGAATCGCGGTGTCGTTTATATTGGCTGTTTCAAGAGCAATCGGTGAAACTATGATTGTGGCTATTGCTGCGGGGCAACAGCCAAGGTTAACATTAAACCCTATGGTGCCTATAGAAACGGCGACAACGTATATTGTGCAGGTGAGTCAGGGAGATGTACCTCATGATTCCCTTGAGTACAGAACCATATTTGCAGTTGGAATTTCATTATTTATAATCACTTTTATACTTAACAATGTCAGTTTCTGGCTTAAAAGAAGATTTACGCAAGCCTATAGATAAGTCTGGGCCTATGAATAAAAGAAAGCTTCGGAAAAGGCTGAGGTACTTTAAGGTTATTAGGAAATATGAATTTCAGGATAACCTTTTTAAGTACTTTGCCATATTCTGTACCTGTATTGGTGTAATAGTGCTTGGGCTATTGTTATTCGATGTGTTCAATCGGGGATGGGCTCGCCTTGATTGGGATTTTCTTTTTAATCCTCCATCCAGGATGCCGGAACGTGCAGGTATTTACACTGCATGGATTGGCACATTATGGATAATGATTATGACTACAGCAATCGCATTTCCAATTGGTGTGGGTGCCGGTATTTATTTGGAGGAATACAATAAAAAAGGTCGTTTTTCCAATATTCTGGAGGTCAATATTGCTAATCTTGCCGGTATACCATCCATTATATATGGTTTGTTGGGTTTAGAGCTTTTTGGACGTATACTGGGGCTAGGGGCAAGTGTTTTTACCGGAGCATTGACGCTTGCTCTGCTCATTCTGCCCATTATTATCGTTTCAACCAGAGAAGCGATTAAGGCAGTGCCAAATACTATTAGGGAAGCTTCTTTTGCTTTAGGGGCCTCTAAGTGGCAAACAATCTGGAATCAGGTTTTACCCGCTTCCATGGCAGGGATTATAACTGGTGTGATCCTGGCGATTTCCCGGGCAATCGGGGAAACAGCTCCCTTGATTGTTGTAGGAGCATTAATGTATGTGCCTTTTGCTCCTGAAGGAATCATGGATTCCTTTACTGTGTTACCCATGCAAATTTATAACTGGGTAAGCCGCCCACAAAAAGAATTTACCATAAATGCTGCTTCTGCTATTATAATCCTTTTATTTATTACTTTTATAATGAATGGAATAGCTGTTTTTCTCCGTCATAAATGGCAGAAAAAATCAAAGTGGAACTAGAAAGGTTTTAACATCAATTGATAAATGAAAATAGAGGCTAAAAATGTAAATGTTTATTACGGCAACGACCATGTTTTAAAGAACATTAGCATGGGTATGAAAAAGCATACAGTAACGGCTTTGATAGGCCCTTCCGGATGTGGTAAATCAACATTTTTACGGCTCTTTAACCGAATGAATGACCTGATTGAAAATGTCAAAATTCAAGGAGATGTTATAATTGACGGGGTTGATGTTTATAAAGACAAGGTAAATGTAAACGAGCTAAGGAAAACGGTAGGCATGGTTTTTCAAAAGCCAAACCCTTTCCCAAAAAGCATTTTTGAAAATGTTGCTTACGGTTTAAAGGTCAATGGAATTACAAACAAAAAGGTTATTGAAGAGAAGGTTGAAACTTCACTGCGTCAAGCCGCAATTTGGGATGAGGTTAAGGACAAATTGAAAAAATCTGCCTTTGCTCTTTCCGGTGGGCAACAACAAAGACTTTGTATTGCCCGTGCTTTGGCTGTATTGCCCTCGGTATTGCTCATGGACGAACCTGCCTCCGCCCTTGATCCGATTTCTTCTGTAAAGATAGAAGAGCTTATATATAATCTGAAGAGCAAGTATACCATCATTATAGTAACCCATAACATGCAACAGGCTTCACGAACAAGTGACAAAACAGCATTTTTTTACATGGGAGAATTAATAGAGTATGATGATACCCGAAATATTTTTACTAATCCAAAAAATCATCAAACCCAGAACTATATTACAGGTAGATTTGGATAAATATTGCTATTATTAAAAATTAAAGATTCCTTATATGAATTTGCTGGAAACTGAATTAGGGGCACTTAAAACCGAACTGAGCGATATGATCTTTTTGGTTAAGGGGCAATTTGACAAGTCCGTCACTGCCTTTTATACGTTTGACAAAGATCTTGCAATGGAGGTGAACAAGAATGAAAAAAGGGTTAATGCCAGTGAGTTGATCATCGACAGTAAGTGTGAACATATTCTTGCTTTGTTTAGTCCGGTGGCCATCG
The DNA here is from genome assembly GCA_046313675.1 of Cytophagaceae bacterium. Classification (GTDB taxonomy): domain Bacteria; phylum Bacteroidota; class Bacteroidia; order Cytophagales; family Cytophagaceae; genus JBKBXU01. The sequence continues at coordinate 11,196 of JBKBXU010000045.1, read as the reverse complement.
ACTTGCGATTTGTGGTTGCTTCTTTAAAGTTGGTTTCTGACCTTGAAAGGATAGGAGATAATTCTAAGGGGATAGCGCAATATGTCATACGTTGCGATAATCCTTTTGATAAGAAGCTGATAGCGGAACTCAGATTTAAGGAAATGACCGATACAGCAATAGATATGATGAATATTTTAAGCGAGTCCTTTGAGACGGATAATACACAGTTGGCTCGTACGTTATTCAGCAAGGATGAAATAATGGATGAAATAAATGTATCTGCTAATATGGTAATTACGGCGTATCTGAAGGAAGAGAAAGACCCTGAAAAAATCCTTCATGCCATTTATTTATTATCCATCATTAGGAAAATGGAGCGTGTAGGAGACTATATTACCAACATCGCAGAAGAAATTATATTTTATGTAAAAGCGAAAGTGCTAAAGCATAAGCGTAAAAACCTATAATCAGTGTTGAATAAATTTTTCAAATGCATCTTTATTTTTATCTCGGTCTGTACGGCAGCAATACAAGCTACGGCACAGTCACAAGCTTCTGAAAATTTATTTAAAATTTATAACCCCTTACAGTTTCATGGAATACTGAGGTATGATCATTATCTGTCTTCAGGTAGTTTTTTTTATCTTGAGAATAATGTCCAAAGCGCCGTTAGGCCTTTATATGGCCTTACCTTTCCGGCCAATACTCATTTAAATCGTACAGTGCTTGGCTATGAACATGCCTTTACCGAAAATTGGTATGGTGGTGTTTCCGGGCGGTATGAATTAAGTCCTTTTGAAAATTTTATGATTGGGCGTGTTAACTTAAGCCATAGAGGAAAGATTAAAAGTTTGTATTTTATTAAAGAATTGGCTTTAGAACATCAACATACGCAACCTCAAAATGGACGATCCTATCCGGCGATTGGCCGGCTTTCATTTTCAGCAGCCCTGATAAAAGCATTTAAAATAAAAGAGGACAGGCATCTTTTTGTCATGGCTTCATTTCGTCCGACCAGAAATTTTTTCTATACGTTTCCAAATGATGTATTTCGTATCAGGAGAATTAATTCCTCAGACTTGCGTCTTGATCTTGCTTATAATGTTACTAATAATTTATATCTGGGTATATTTGCTCTTCGAAATACATTTTATAGTTACAGATTGGGAATGACGGACGGGGCAGGGAATCCTATTGTTGAAGAAGGAAGGGTAAATCGGGTATCTCCAACAGTAGGTTTTACGGTGAACTATGTTTTTAAGCCTGTCGGAGTGAAATTCATACTTCCAAATCTTCCTGTTCGATGACAAATATTCTTTTTTTTATATTTTTAAAATTGAAATTTTTAACATAAATTATTTTAAAAGGTTAGACTTGTATAGTAAGTTGCCTATTTTTAGACGTTCAAGAAATGGAGAATCGGTTTTTTAAAATGTTTGGGGTAGATGCCCTGATGGATGTTATTAAAGGGTATATTGATGCCCGTATCCAGCTTTTCAAGTTGGAGTTGCAGGAAAAAGCGGCCACAGTATTTACTGTGATAGCTATAGGAGTCATGTTGGCTTTTACTTTTTTCATGACAATCATCTTTTTAAGTATAGCTGTGGGAGGGTTTCTGAATTCTCTTTTAAATAGTATGTTCTGGGGCTATCTTATTGTTGCAGGATTTTATTTGTTTTTCGCTATAATACTTGCCATAAACATAAACAGTGGATTTTTAAATAGGAAAATTCATCGTATGGCATCTTCAGTTTTTAACCCTAAAAAGAATAAATGATTGCTATGGAAGATCCTATACATGATTTTGAACAGGAAAAAGAGACCCTTTCACGCAGAACAAAGCTGTATGAGGCTGCTTTGACTGACGAGTTGGACGATTTAAAAGAAGATATTAAAGGTATCGGGACAAAAGCATTACTAATTGGAGGTGGGGCTTTAGTTGCTTATTTTGTTTTCAAAAAGATTTTTTCTAAAAAAGGCAAGAAGGAAAAAGGGCCTCAGAAGGTTGTATATGCCGATCCTAATACACAAATGATTGTTCAGCAGCCTAAAGAAGAGTCGGCAATAGTCAAGATGATAAAGGAGCATATTGCACTGTTTATAATCGGAATAGTGAAAGAAAAACTTGCCGCTTATATTCGTGAAGCAGAATTAAAGTATATTGCAAAGGCAAATGAGCCTCAAACCAATGGACGTCCTTCAAAAGTTTCTTAACAATAAAAAGCAAGGTAAAAAATCTTTTGCTGTTTTACTTGATCCCGACAAGCTCGATTCACAAAAGTGCAGGGAAGTAGCTGAAGCAGGTGAGACGGCTGGAATTGATTATTTTTTTATAGGTGGCAGCCTTATTACCAAACAGAACTTTAACACCATTGTACATACGGTAAAAGCTCACAGCAGTGTGCCTATAGTGATTTTCCCAGGCAGTAATTTGCAAATTGATTCCAAGGCAGACGCCATTTTACTTCTTTCACTTATATCGGGGCGAAACCCCGATTTTTTAATTGGCCAGCATGTAATAGCTGCGCCTTTGCTAAAGGAAAGTAACCTGGAGATTTTGCCAACGGGTTACATCTTGGTTGATTGTGGTAAACCTACCACGGTAAGTTATATAAGCAACACCACACCCATTCCTTTTGATAAGCCATCTGTTGCAGCATGTACAGCCTTAGCTGGTCAAATGCTTGGAATGAAACTAATGTACCTAGACGGTGGTAGTGGGGCAATGTATTCCATCAGTCCCGAAATGATATCAATGGTTGAAAAGACTGTTGACGTGCCTTTAATTGTAGGGGGTGGGATCAATACCATAGAAAAAGCCCAAGCTGCACTGCAGGCCGGGGCTGATACGATCGTAATTGGCAATGCCATTGAGTCGGATGTAAATTTCCTAAATGAAATTTCCCTTCTTGTTAAGGGAATGAATTAAATATTCATCAAAGATTCTCTTCTACGCATTTTACCTGCAGGTATTCCAAACATCATCTTAAATCTTCTACAGAAATAAGCGGTGTCTTTATATCCTACATCTCTGCCAATTTCACGAATGCTTTTCTTAGATGTACGAAGAAGGTTTACCGCCATCTCCATGCGTTGGTATTCAATGTAATCCTGAGGATTGATACCTGTCAGCATTTTGAAATACTGGCCAACATAGTCTTCGGAAACATTTGCTACACCGGCAAGAACCTTATTGGAAAGGTCACCACCCAGGTGTTCCTTGATAAAGGCAAAAATATCAATAAGTCTTGGATCCTTAAAGTACGTGCTGTTCGTTGCCAATTGCTCCACAAAAAGCCTCTTGTCAAGAATATGCCTTACAATCTCAATAACTATTTTTTCAGTATAAATTTTGATCAAACGTTCCTTTCCGGGCAAGTCAAGCAGGTCTTCACGTGCAACATCAACAATCGCACTGGCTAGTTCAGGACGGTTAGAAATAATAAATGCAGGTATATCAAGTGACGCAAAGAAATTAACAGAGTCAAAGACTTTTGCTTCAAAAGTAACATAGGTAAAAGAATTGTCAGCATCTCCAATGGTATTAATATCCAGGTTTGAGCTGAAATACTTATCCCGGTTGTTTAACATGTCCTCATTGGTAAGCCTTGCCGGATTTACCTTGCCATAAGTTACGGAAGTCATTTTTCCTCCGGGTACAAATAATATATCCCCTTCAGCAACTTTTATTCTCTCTTCACCCAGAGAAAGATCACCTTTATGCAATAGCGTAATGGTGTTACCCACGTCATAGAAATTTTCTACAGTAACTGCCTGAAGAATATTAATATTCTTTGCTTTGATGAACCGAACGTTTAACGATTCTATTATTTTGTTATAATCTTCCATAACTGTCTCGCCAGTGGATTAATAATTATATTTTAAAAAATATAACAATATCAAAAAATTGAACTTAATTTAGATTTGTACAAAACTAATATAATAAATCTATTAAGTCAAGAATTAATGGTAATTAAAATGTTTAAATTATATTTTTAGAATAATCTAAGTCATTCCAGACTCATAACAAATATTATTTTTTAAATAATTCCCGGGAAATTACAATTTTTTGAATTTCCGATGTCCCTTCATAGATCTGAGTGATTTTAGCATCCCTCATAAGCCTCTCTACATGGTATTCTTTTACGTATCCATATCCACCATGGATTTGAACAGCTTCGACGGTAACGTCCATGGCAACCTTTGAGGCATAGACTTTTGCCATAGCAGAGGCCAGAGAGAAATCCTTCTTTTGGTCTTTTAGCAAGGCTGCCTTCAGGCACAAGAGACGCGCTGCATCTATTTGTGTAGCCATATCGGCAAGCTTAAACTGGATTGCCTGGTGTTTTGCGATTTCCTGTCCGAAAGCTTTTCTGTTCAAGGCATACTCCAAGGCCAGCTCATATGCTCCGGAAGCGATGCCCAAAGCCTGAGAGGCAATACCAATACGTCCACCGTTCAGGGTATTCATAGCAAAATAGAAGCCAAAACCATCTTCACCTATTCTGTTTTCTTTAGGTACCTTTACGTTGGTAAACATAAGTGAATGAGTGTCAGAAGCTCTTATGCCTAATTTGTTTTCTTTTTTTCCTACAACAAATCCCTCCGCACCTTTTTCTACTATTAGGGCATTTATTCCCTTGTGTCCTTTTTCACGGTCTGTTTGTGCTATGACGATATACACGGAAGCGGAGCTGCCGTTGGTGATCCAGTTTTTTGTTCCGTTCAGGAGGTAATGATCTCCTTTATCTTCAGCAGTAGTTCTTTGTGATGTTGCATCTGAGCCTGCTTCAGGTTCTGATAAGCAAAAAGCTCCGATCATCTGGCCGGAAGCCAGTTTAGCGAGGTATTTTTGTTTTTGTTCCTCCGAACCGTATTTTTCAAGGCCCCAACAGACAAGGGAGTTGTTCACTGACATGCATACCGAAACGGAGGAATCAATTTTTGAGATTTCTTCCATCGCCAGAACATAGGATACGGTATCCATGCCACCACCACCATATTCGGTGCTGGTCATCATGCCAAGGAAGCCCAGTTCTCCAAGTTTTTTTATTTGTTCGGCGGGGAATTTTTGCTGTTCATCGCGTTCAATCACTCCGGGCAAAAGCTCGGTTTTTGCAAAATCTCTTGCGGCAGCCTGTACGGCTAATTGCTCTTCTGTCAGTTGAAAATCCATAGGTATAAAAAAATAATATCCCGGTGTTGTTTTTGTAAATTATAAAAAATAATTATAAAATGACAACTCCGGGATATTGGGTATGTTTAATTAGATGATTTAATCACGACGCCCCATTAAAAGGGAGACGTAATAAATAAGAGTTGCTAAAGAGCCTAATGCTGCAACAACGTATGTCATAGCTGCCCACCATAGAGCGTCTTTGGACATTTCATGCTCCTGGCTGGTAACCACACCGCGGTTATGTATCCAGGCTAATGCTCTTTTGCTGGCGTCAAATTCTACAGGAAGTGTAATAAAACTAAAAAGGGTGGTAAGTCCGAATAAGCCTACACCAACAGCAAGCACTGTTGTATTGCCCGTGTTATAAAGCAATAGTATACCACCAAGAATCACCCATTGCATGTATCTGGAGGCTACACTGACTACAGGAACAATGGCTGACCGCATTTTCAAGAATCCGTAGGCTTTAGCATGTTGAACAGCGTGTCCACATTCATGGGCTGAAACAGCGGCAGCGGCGGCGTTCCTTCCATGATAAACCTCCTGGCTAAGATTGACTGTTTTGTCAGAGGGGTTATAGTGATCGGTAAGCTTCCCTTCTACAGAAAGAACACGTACATCAAAAATCCCGTTGTCATGCAACATTTTTTCTGCAATTTCCTGTCCGCTCAGGTTGGAACGTAAAGGGGTTTTAGAGTATTTTTCGAATCTGTTTTTTAACCTGGCACTCACAGCCATACTGATGATCATAAAAATGGCACCAATTAAATAAACTCCAAGCATAATATTTAAGAATTAAGAATTTTAGAAATAATTTTTGTAGTAGAATACCCTTTTACAAGAGGAACCGTCTTTACTGTTCCTCCATTTTCAATAACAAAATCCGCGCCAATTATTTTGTCAGGTGTGTAGTCGTCACCTTTTGACAGGATGTCCGGTTTTATGGCTTTAATTAGCTCAAGAGGGGTATTCTGGTCAAATAAAATGACAGCATCTATACACTGAAGAGCTGCCAGTATCCTGGCTCGTGAAACCTCATCCTGAATTGGTCGATCCTTGCCTTTGATCCTGTTGATGGAACTGTCTGTATTTAATCCGACAATAAGACGAGATCCAAGGTTCCTGGTTTTTTCCAGGTAGTCTACATGGCCCAAATGAAGAATGTCAAAACAGCCGTTGGTAAAAACAATTTTGCCCTCCTTTCTCCATACATTCAAAAGGGGTAAAATGGTTTCAACAGTTACTATTTTTTCCTCAGTTTTCACAAATTAGTGGTTGTTTTTTAGCCAATTTTAATTTCTTTTTCGATATAAACATTGAAAACAGCAGACACAGACCACCTACAAGGATAATGATAAGTGTTTGGCTGGTATGGACTACAAAGGCATAGGCAATGCCATCATTTTCCGGGATATCATAAAAAAGAAATAAGGCAGCGGCGACAAGCTTATGAAATACTCCTATACCGCCCTGTACCGGAGCAGACATTCCAAGACCACCCACCACTAAAATCAATAAGCCGGCCCTGATTCCAAGAGAGGACGTTTCAGGCATAGCAAAAAATACCAGGTAACTCATCATAAAATAAAGGAACCAGATTATAAAAGTATGCAGAAGAAATAAACCTCTTCGTTTTATTTTACCAATGCTGGTGACTCCCTGCCATACTCCAAAAAGAAAGTCAGCAAGTTTTTTTACATAAGGGTTTTGCAATAAAACAGTACGGAAGTTATAGAATATTATAGCTCCTATTATTACTACGAACAGGCCTCCGGAAATTAAGTAGTACTTAGATGCACCGGGAGAAAGATATTGCTGAAAAAACTCTCCAAACTTATCGATCTCGATAAAAAAGGCTATTCCTAAAAGGCAAAGAAGGCAAATCAGGTCAAAAGCCCGCTCTGCAACAACGGATCCAAAAGAAGAGTTGAAAGGGACATCTTCAATTTTGGTAAGCACGACACACCTGGAGACTTCGCCCATTCGTGGGGCTACCAGATTGGCAAAATAGCCGACCATGACCGCAAGAAATGTATTTCGAAGGGATGGCTTGTGTCCAAGAGGTTCCATAAGTATGTTCCAACGGTATGCTCGACTGACATGACTAAGAATGGAAGCTGCCAATGCAAGACCTACCCAACGGAAATCTGCGGACAATATCTTGCCCATCATATCCTGAATATCAATCTTGCTTAGTACATACCAGAATATAAGGACTGCAATAGCAAAAGTAATAGAGTACTTAATAATGTTTTTTCCAGTAGGAGACATCTGAGGTTCTTAAGAGAGAAGTTTATTGTCGTTGTCAGGGAAGATCAGATAGGGTTTCCACGATTTTGCATCGTCAAAACTCATAAGGGCATATGAAATAACTATAACAATATCGCCAACCTGTACTTTTCTGGCTGCAGGCCCGTTAAGACAAACCATGCCAGTTTTGCGAGGGCCTTTTATAACATAAGTCTCAAATCGTTCTCCATTATTGATGTTGACGATCTGTACTTTCTCATTTTCAATAATATTGGCCGCATCCATAAGATCTTCATCAATGGTTATGCTTCCCACATAATGCAATTCTGCCTGAGTGACCTTTGCCCGATGTATTTTTGATTTAAGAACCTGAATTTGCATGAATGCTTGATTTGTAAACTTTCTTATACAAAATTAATAAAATAAAAGCATATTATCGATAAGCCTTACCCCGTCAAGATAGGCCGCAATACATAAGACAATCTTTTTATGGTCTTTAACATCAACGACCGGAAGTAAAGTTTCCGCATCTGCTATCTCGAAATATTCTAACGAAATTTCCGGGATTTTCTGCAGATACTGTTCAATTTTTTCTTTGGTGCCGGCTACATCATTCATTTTCAAGCTTGTTGACCCAAATTTTAGGGCTTCGTAAATGTGGGGGGCTAATTTTCTTTTTTCAGAGCTAAGGCGAAGATTTCTGGAAGACATGGCCAGTCCATCTTCTTCTCTTATCGTGGGGCATTCCACTATATTAACAGGGAAGTTTAAATCTTTAACAAGTTGTTTAATGATTGCTACTTGCTGGAAATCCTTGCTTCCGAAATAAGCTTTATCAGGTTCAATAATATTAAAAAATTTACTTACCACTACAGCTACACCACTAAAATGACCCGGCCTGTGCTTCCCTTCCATTACTGTTTCAAGGTGGCCAAAATTAAATTTAATTACAGCAGGTTCAGGATAAATTTCTTTAACTGAGGGAATAAATACTGCATTGCACCCCGTTGATTTTAATAAATTAAGATCTGAATCTTCTGTTCTTGGGTATTGTTCCAGGTCCTTGGGGTTATTAAACTGAATAGGGTTTACGAAGATGCTTCCTATGGTGCATTGATTTTCCAGCAGAGACTGTCTGCATAAGGAAAGATGTCCTTCATGCAGGGCTCCCATAGTGGGTACAAATCCTATAGAATGTATTTTTTTTTTTTGGTCTTTGATATATTGCTTAATACCCTGCAGATCCCGTATTATAAGCATGTGTAAAGGTTTTAAAAAGTAAATTAAGTTCATTAAATAATAAAAACCTTGAAAAATCAGTTTTTTTTACGTATTTTTGTGCGCCCTTTAATTTTAAAATAAGGAAAAACAAACCTTCACGATATATGTCAAAACTACGAATTCTTTATGTAGCAAATGAAATTTACCCTTTTCTTAAAACTTCTGCCGTTGCGAGTTTTGTTGGTAAATTACCTCAGGAAATGCAGGAAAGAGGGATGGAGATTCGCATACTGGTTCCAAGATTCGGTCTGATAAATGAAAGAAAAAACCGTCTGCACGAAGTAGTAAGGTTGTCCGGCATTAATATAACGGTTGGCGAAGAGGAAAAACCTTTGATTATTAAAGTAGCCTCTATTCCTAATGCCAAATTACAGGTTTATTTTATAGATAATGAGGACTATTTTCAGCGCAAGCATGTTTTTGTCGATAAAGACAATAAGTTTTACCATGATAATGATGAGAGAGCTATATTTTTCTGTAAAGGTGTGTTGGAAACGGTAAAAAAATTAGGTTGGGCTCCTGACATTGTCCATTGTAATGACTGGATGACCAGTTTAATACCTTTGTATTTGAAAACGAGGTATAAAAACGATCCGGTGTTTAAAAATGCAAGATCAGTTTTCAGTGTTTATAACACAAGTTTTAATTATAAATTTGATCCTAATCTTTGTGAGAAAGCAAAAATGCTGGACATTGAAGATACCATGCTTACACATCTTGAATCCGGTGATTATGAAGGCTTTGTGAAGATAGGAATGGAATATGCCGATGCAGTTATTTGCTCAGAAGAAAGCTACAGTGATAAACTTGCTCAATTATTTACAGATCCTCAAATGAAAATAAACACATTTGATAAAGACAACTACGCAGACAGCTACTTTAACTTATACAATGAATTAGCTAATTAAAAAATGAATAAGGGGGTTTTAGCCCCCTTATTCATTTTTTATCCCTCTGTCCGATTTTTTTAATTTGTGTTTTTTTAATTTTTATCATTTACTTTCGTTAAGTAAATAGTATTTACCTTTAACAAATTACTAAGTTTTATTATTTTCATAATATACACTAATCCAGAATTACAGCATGTGTGGTATTGTCGCTTATATAGGAAAAAGGGAGGCTGCTCCAATCATTCTTAAAGGGTTAAAAAGATTGGAATACAGAGGGTACGACAGTGCCGGAATTGCCTTATTAAATAGTGATCTTAAAATTTTTAAGAAGAAAGGTAAAGTTACTGATCTTGAAGCAGAACTTGTCGGTAAAGACCTTCATGGTAATCTGGGAATGGGGCATACCCGTTGGGCAACACACGGTGAGCCTAATGATGTAAATGCTCACCCGCATTATTCTTATTCCAAAGGGTTGGCTATTATTCATAATGGAATTATAGAGAATTATGGGGCTCTTAAGCAGGATCTCATTAAAAGAGGACATACTTTTTTGAGTCAGACAGATTCTGAAGTGATGATTCATTTTATTGAAGATATTCAACAAAACAATGATTGTTCTTTGGAGGAAGCCGTACGATTGGCATTATCTAAGATTGTTGGAGCTTATGCTGTAGTTATCCTTTCCAAAGAATGTCCCGGCCAGTTGATCGCTGCAAAAAAGGGAAGCCCGCTGGTAATTGGCTTAGGCGAAGAAGGAGAGTATTTCCTTGCTTCTGATGCTACCCCAATCATAGAGTATACAGACAAGGTCGTATACATGAACGATCAGGAGATTGCAGTAATTAAAGACGGCAAGCTGAATATCAAAAATATTGAAGATGTTCCTACCACACCATACATTCAGAAACTCGATATGGAATTGGATTCCATTGAGAAAAGTGGTTATGAGCATTTTATGCTAAAAGAAATCATGGAGCAGCCACGGTCCATTCAGGATTGCATGCGGGGAAGACTGAACTCTAAGGATCTTTCTCTTACATTGGGAGGCTTGAGACAACATTTAAATAAGCTTGCAAATTCTGAGCGTATCATTATTGTGGCATGTGGTACATCCTGGCATGCCGGATTGGTGGCTGAATACTTGTTCGAAGACCTTGCCCGTATACCGGTGGAGGTTGAATATGCGTCAGAATTTCGATATAGAAACCCTATTATAAAAGAGGGAGATGTTGTAATCGCTATTTCTCAATCAGGTGAAACAGCAGATACTTTGGCAGCAATAGAATTGGCTAAGTCAAAGGGTGCTTTGATCCTGGGTGTTTGCAATGTTGTCGGATCATCTATTGCACGACTGACGGATGAAGGAGCATACCTTCACGCCGGCCCGGAAATCGGAGTAGCCAGTACAAAGGCATTTACCGGACAAGTGACCATTCTTACAATGATGGCCATTATTGTAGGGTATAAGAAAGGGGTAATTTCCGAAAACAGATATCGTGAATTGCTTCTTGACCTTGAAAAAATTCCTGCTAAAGTTGAGAAAGCACTCAAGGCGAACGATCAAATAAAATATATTTCAGAGTTATTTAAGGATGCCCGTAATTTTCTTTATTT
>JBKBXU010000044.1:0-19196 GCA_046313675.1 Cytophagaceae bacterium | reverse complement strand
TTGGAGCAAGCAGGAACCCAAAAGAAGGATAGAGAACACCTGCCGCCACCGGAATAGCTATAATATTATAAATAAATGCCCAAAAAAGGTTTTGCTTTAACGTTTTAACCGTTTTACCGGACAATTTTATAGCTTTTGACAAAAAAGAGATATCGGAAGATACGATGGTAATGGCAGCCACATCCATGGCAATATCAGATCCTCTACCCATTGCAATACTTACATCGGCCCTGGCCAAGGCCTGGGAATCATTTATTCCATCACCTATCATAGCCACAACCTCTCCTTTCTCTTGTAACTTAAGCACAAATTCTTCCTTATCCGAGGGCAATGCTTCTGCCAAATAATCACTTATTCCAACTTTTTCTGCCACAAAAGCCGCTGTTTCCCTGGTATCTCCGGTAAGCAAAAACACTTTTAACCCTGATTTTTTCAGCTTATCAATTTCTTCAATCACATTATCTTTCAGAGGATCATTAATGGCAAAAACACCCAATACGGACTCTTCATTAGCAAAAAAAATCAGCGTATGTGCTTCTTTCTTTTTCTGAACAGCAAAATTCTTGATTTTTTCATCCATATAAATATTATTCAAATCAATCATTTTCTGGTTTCCTGAATAATACTTTTTCCCTTCATGTATAAAAGAAATCCCTGTTCCCGGATGATTTTCAAAATCTTCTATTTGCATACCATCCCATTCACCGAGATTGGCCACAATGGCATCTGCCAAGGGATGTTCAGATATTTTTTCAGCAGACGCAAGTATATTCTTAAGCCTTTCCAAATCTACCTGATCTTTCCAGCAAAAATCTGCGACCAAAGGTTTTCCTAAGGTAAGTGTACCGGTTTTATCAAATACAATAGATGTTAATTTATGCGCCCTTTGCAAGCTTTCTGCATCTTTGATAAATACGCCATTTTCAGCCCCTTTGCCAATGCCGGCCATGATGGCGGTAGGTGTAGCCAGGCCTAAGGCACATGGACAGGCAATGATCAGAACAGTTACTAAAGCCAGGATGGCATGTGTTATGGCATTTGGAACCCCTGAAGTCAACCACACTACAAACGTAAGAATGGCCAGAAGCAAAATAGCAGGGACAAAAATTCCGGCAATTTTATCCACCATCTTCTGAATAGGAGCTTTACTACCCTGAGCTTTTTGCACAAGACTAACAATTTGAGCCAGAAATGTTTCACTTCCAACCTTATCAGCTATAAAAGTCAGGCGACCGCGCTGATTTATTGTTCCGGCAAAAAGCTTGTCTCCGACTTTTTTCTCAACAGGCAAAAATTCGCCGCTGATCATACTTTCGTCTACGGAAGAATAACCGTGGATCACTTCTCCATCAACCGGGATTTTATCACCGGGTCTCACCAGCACCCGATCACCAACAACTACCTCATCAAGAGGAATAATAAACTCCTCCCCGTTTCTTTCCACCGATAAAGATTTTGGCTGCAGCCCCATAAGTTTTTGAATCGCGGTAGAAGTTCCTGCCTTAGCCCGCTCCTCAAGATACCTGCCGAGAAGGATGAAAGAAATGATGACCGCAGCGGCTTCAAAATATACATGAGCCTGCAAACCACGGGAAAGGAGAAGTTCCGGATAAATGGTATTGAACAGGCTGAATATAAAAGCAATGCCGGTACTTAAAGCCACCAGGGTGTCCATATTTGCCCGTAAATTTTGCGCCTGTTTCCAGGCATTCCTAAAAAAACGTCTTCCAAAAACCGCTAATACCGGAGTGGTCAGAATTAACATTGTCCATTCCGCATAAGGATATGTATGGTGAAAAAACATTCCAATAATAAAAACCGGAAGGGTAAACAGGAATGAATAGATTGTATTTTTCTTTAATTTTTTAAGCTCCTTATCTTTTTCCGCTTCAATTATTTCCGGGTTTGTATTTAAGATAAGGTCGAAACCAACAGATTGTACTGTTTCCCTCAACTGAACAGGATCAATATGCGTGGCATCATACGAAATACGGACGGTATGATCGGCAAAATTAACTTCAGCTTTTTTTATTTCCTCTTTGGAATTTAATGCACTCTCAACACTTCCGGCACAGGAAGCGCAGGACATTCCTTTAACCGGAAATATTTCTTCTTTATATATTTTAGCTGTTCGATTATCCATATATCAAAATAACATCAGGAATAACATAGATGCATTACAAGATTGTGGAAATGATTTATAAGATTTTGTATCTATAAACATTCATATCCCATGCTGGTTTTTACTATACGATGAAAACCCAGAAACTACTTCTTTTACTTTTCTTAGCAATAATGATGGCCGGAATAGCTGCTTGCCAGATACCCGAGGATATAAATTTTGAAATGCCGGCCAGCGAACTCCCCCTTCCGATGATGGACTACCTGCAAAATTTTAGCAACAATACCTGAAACTATAGATCATCCAACGATCTTCTTTGTCCCGTCTTTTGTTTTTTAAATTCGGTAGGTGTAAAGCCTGTTACATTCTTAAATTGAGAAGAAAGGTGAGCTACGCTGCTATAATCAAGTTGATAGGCAATTTCGCTTAGCGACAATTCATTGTACACCAGCAGCTCCTTAACCTTCTCAATCTTCTGAAGAATGATATATTTCTCAATGGTTATATTTTCTTTAGATGAAAACAAATGGCTAAGTGAAGAATAATCCCTTCCTACCTCTTTGGAAAGATATTCAGAAAAATTAACCCTTGGTCTTTTTTTAGAGTAATGTATTAACTGAATGATCAGTTGCTTTATCTGATCAACAACCTGGGCATTTTTATCTTCTAAAAGTTCAAAGCCTGCGGCTTCCAATATATCCTTTAGATGTTCCGAATCCGGCTTTTGGGAAGATTCAATAAGTACTTCGCCCAAAACAACCTGTTTTACCTGAAAACCTGCTTTGGCAAGTTCTTCCTCTACCACCCGGATGCATCGGGGACAAACCATGTTCTTTATGTTAAATTTATACTCCTTCATAAAAAAGCCGGGAAAGACCCGGCTAATATTAATCATTTTTTCCAAATACTAAGATACATTAATCTGCTTAGTTGATTTCTTTTCTTCCTTTTCCCTCTTGGGAATTGTCAAATTAAGAATTCCATCTTTATAGTTCGCAGCGATCTTTTCCCGATCTACATTTTCAGGAAGTGAGAAAGACCGGACAAATGATCTATAGCTAAACTCTCTTCTATTAAAACGACCATTTTCTTTTTCTTCCTTAGTCTCCTCTTTTTGGGCAGAAATGGTTAATACATTTCCTTCCACATTGATTTTAAAATCGTTCTTTTCTAATCCGGGAGTAGCCAGTTCTACCCGGTAATCCTCTTCAGATTCTTTTACATTCACTGCCGGCATTGAGGCAGTCATATCCTGTCCTGAAAATTTGAACTCATCATCAAAGAAGTCGTCCATCATTCGAGAGACATTTGTTGGTTTCCATTTAACGATCATAATTACCTCCTTTTTATTGGTTGAGTTTACAAATACCAAACCTCAACTATTTTGTTGAGGGAATTCCTTCTTATTTATTAACAAAATTTAATAATGAAAAAATCCTGCCATTGCAAGGAGGGTAAGAATGATAATAATCAGCCAAAAATAAACTCCTAAACGTGCTTCCTTTACATTCCCTGTATTAATTTCTTTTGTAGGACGGCCTCTTTTTTTGTGATGTCCTGCACCTTGAAAACCTGAAAATACAGCAGCCAATAACAGTGACACCAACACCGCTGTGATTAAACCGGCGACCCAGTAAACTCCAACAAATGGTGGACCCGCAGGTCGCACAAAACGCACCGAAATTAATGTAGAAAGAAAAACCACCAATAGAAATATCCAAAAAAATCCCGGTGGGCCTTTTACTTTAAATACCGTCAAAAAAACAATTGAAAACATGAGCCCCATAACAAAGGCGAAAAGGATTTCCATCCAAAGCATAGACCAGTAAATTTAGGTACGAAAAAATAACCTTAAGTACGCTTAAATGTTAATTATTTAGATTAACTAAAATCATATGATTTATGGCTGTATATCAGGATCCCTGGACGCTTACAAATGAGTCGGTCGTTAAATCTTACAAACCGCTACGGAATCAGAAAGACCTGGATCCTTTGATGGATAAAATAGGGGATGCTAAATACGTACTTTTAGGTGAGTCCACACACGGTACGCATGAATTTTATACCTGGCGCGCGGCCCTTAGCCAAAGACTTATAGAAGAAAAAGGCTTTTCTTTTATTGCAGTAGAAGGTGACTGGCCAGACTGTTATGGCATTAACAGGTATGTAAAAAGTTATCCTGATACACCGGAAAAGATTAGTGAGGTACTGCTCAATTTCCGCCGTTGGCCTACCTGGATGTGGGCAAATTGGGAAACAGCAGCTCTGGCTGAATGGCTTAAAAAATGCAATAAAAACAAAGCTCCGGAATTACAGGTAGGATTTTATGGCCTGGATGTATATAGCTTATGGGAATCTCTTGAAGCCATGCTGGAGTATCTTCAAAAGAATGATCCGCCAAGCGCCAAACTGGTAAAAGAAGCCATGAAATGTTTTGAGCCGTATGAAGAAGGTTCAATTTATGGAAGATCTTCAGGAAATATCTCTGAAAGCTGTGCAAATTCTGTCATCAAAATACTTCAACAAATTAAGCGGAATGCGCCATCGTACAATCATGACCCGGAAGCTCCTTTAAATACCTCTCAAAACGCACTGGTTACAGTAAACGCCGAACGATACTATCGCTCAATGGTATCCTGGGGGCCGGAATCCTGGAACTTAAGGGATACTCACATGGTAGAAACGCTTGACAATTTGATGAAACATCATGGCCCGGCAGCAAAGGCCATTGTTTGGGAGCATAACACCCATATAGGAGATGCACGTGCAACTAATATGTCCCGCAACGGAATGTTGAATGTAGGGCAATTGATCAGAGAACAACATTCAGCAGAAGGCGTGGTATTGATAGGATTTGGCACCTACGAAGGATCTGTAGTGGCTGGACGGGGATGGGGAGAAAACATGGAGGAAATGCCTGTACCTCCGGCAAGAATCGGAAGTGTTGAAGAAATTCTTCACAGGGAATCACCGGAAAATAAACTACTCATCTTTGATAATGAGGACGTAAAAAAGCATTTTATGAAAAATCTCGGTCACAGGGCAATAGGGGTTGTTTACCACCCGGAAAGAGAAGCGGGAAATTATGTACCCACCATGCTTCCTTCAAGGTACGATGCCTTTATTTTTATCGATAAAACAACAGCCCTTCATCCCTTGCATATTATACCGAGCGGCCATTTGGTTCCGGAAACATATCCATTTACATTCTAAACAAACAAGCTATGCCAGTAATTACAGATACTATTTCAGAAAAGCTTCAGGAATTAATCGGAGATGAGGCTTCCTACCTCCTGGATCATACATGCAATACTATTTCCGGAAAAGATTTACACCTTCCCGGATCGGATTTTATTGACAGGGTATTTGTTAACAGCAGCCGTTCACCACAGGTATTAAACAGCATTGCTACCCTGTTTAATTCAGGAAGATTGGGGATGACAGGCTACCTTTCAATATTACCGGTAGACCAGGGAGTAGAACATTCGGCAGGAAGCGCCTTTGCGCCTAACCCTATCTATTTCGATCCCGAAAACATTATCAAACTAGCCATAGAAGCAGGTTGCAATGCGGTAGCCTCTACGTTTGGAGGACTCTCCCTCCTTTCGAGAAAATATGCGCACAAAATACCGTTTCTGGTAAAAATAAATCATAATGAACTGCTCACCTATCCAAATAAACACAACCAGGTAATGTTTGGCAGTGTCAAACAAGCCTGGGATATGGGAGCTGTTGCGGTTGGAGCCACCGTATACTTTGGTTCAGAAGAATCAAACCGCCAGCTTACAGAAGTTGCCGAAGCCTTTGAATATGCCAGAGAGCTTGGCATGGCCACTGTATTATGGTGCTATACACGCAATAAAGCATTTTCCAACGGCAAAGATTTTCATGCAGCAGCAGATCTGACCGGGCAGGCCAATCACCTTGGTGTTACCATTCAGGCAGATTTTATAAAACAAAAATTACCGGATATCAACGGTGGTTTCCGCCACCTCAAATTTGGCAAACATGTTTCCGATATGTACGATAAATTATCGTCTGACCATCCCATAGACCTTTGCAGATACCAGGTCATCAATAATTATATGGGCAGAATAGGCCTGATCAATTCAGGGGGCGCCTCATCCGGGGCATCGGATCTCCAGGAGGTAGTCAAAACAGCCATAATTAATAAACGTGCCGGCGGCATGGGGCTTATAGCAGGAAGAAAGGCTTTTCAACGCCCAATGAAAGATGGCATTGCCTTAATAAATGCCATACAAGACGTATATCTGGATCATAAAATCAATATAGCTTAGATGTCAGTAAATACAGATCAAATACAAGCGTACATCTTTGATATGGACGGCGTAATAACAGACACTGCCACGCTTCACAAAGAGGCTTGGGAGGCCATGTTCAACCTTTTTCTCCAGGATTATCCGGACAGTGAAAAATTTAACGAAAAAGATTATTACCTCTACCTGAACGGAATTCCACGACACGAAGGGATAAAGAATTTTTTACGGTCACGGAACATAACAATCCCGGAAGGAGAAAAAGATGATTCAGCGGAGACCCGAAGTATTCACGGCTTGGGAAGGCTCAAAAATGATCTTTTCAAATCTATACTCCAACATAAGCCTGTAAAGGTTTTTGACGATGCACTTGAGTTCCTGGAAACTCTTAAAGAGAAAGGAACCCCGACGGCGTTAATATCGGCAAGCAAAAATGCGGAAAGACTGATCAAAAATGCCGGCATCACCGGACTCTTTGACGTCATCGCAGACGGCAATTTACTTGAAGAAAAACACCTTAATGGAAAGCCTGAACCCGATATTTTTCATTATGCAGCAAAAGAACTCTCCATAGCCCCGGAAAATGTCGCAATTGTAGAAGACGCAAGAGCGGGGATTAAGGCAGGAAAAAAAGGTGGTTTTGGCCTGATTATAGCCCTGGAAAGAGAAAATGCCCAGGAAAGTTTGTCAAACACAGGCGCAGATGTAGTTATTGAAAACTTAAGAGAATTACAAATTGAGTTATGAAAGATTGGACAATAACATACAATTCCTATATACCGGAAGAAGAACCCCTCAGGGAAACACTTTGTACCCTGGGCAACGGATACTTTGCCACAAGAGGAGCCGCAGAAGAGTACGGAGCTGTCTGGCCTCACTATCCGGGAACCTATCTTGCCGGAGGATATAACAGACTCGTTTCTGAAGTTGCCGGCAGAAATGTGGAGAATGAAGACCTTGTGAACTGGCCTAATTGGCTGTGCATGACCTTTCGTCCAATGGATGGCAGTTGGCTTGACCTGAATGAGGTTAAAATCAAAGAATTTAATCAGGAACTAAATATTAAAGAGGGCATCCTTAAAAGAACGATCCGGTTTCTGGATTCAGAAGAACGGGAAACAACCCTCATCTGCAGACGCATAGTAAGTATGGATGATCCACATGTTGCAGCTATACAGTGGCAACTCATCCCACATAACTGGTCGGGCAAAATCCAATTAAGTTCCGGCATTAATGGCAATGTGATAAACAATGGAGTGGCGCGCTATCGGTCTTTAAAAAATAAACACCTCCGGTATATTGATTCCGGCAGATGTAATAAAGCCTTATACCTGACAACGGAAACAGTGCAGAGCAATTTGCGCATGACTCAGGCTGCACGTACCGAAATATATAAAGCCGAAAAAAATATTGATTACAAAAGGGAGATTATAAAAAAAGAAAGCTTTATAGGCGAGTTAATAACGATAGATTGTCCTAAAGAGGAGCCTGTATTCATAGAAAAAACTGTATCAATATATTCTTCAAAAGATTTCGCAATTTCTGAAGTAAGCATTGAAGCCAAAAACAAAATTGAACAATGTGGCCGGTTCGAAGACCTGCTCTCAGCCCATATAAAAGCCTGGCAAAGACACTGGAATCGTTGTGATATTGAAATGGATGGAGATCCTGAAGCAAAAAAAATACTCCGATTTCATATATTTCATCTTTTACAGGTTGCCTCCATGAATTCCACTGATCTGGACATTGGGATACCTTCACGGGGGTGGCATGGGGAAGCTTACAGAGGACACATATTCTGGGATGAATTATTCATTTTCCCTTTCCTGAACCTCCGAATTCCCGAACTAGCCCGGGAATTGATGATGTACCGCTACAGAAGGCTTGGAGAAGCCCGGGAAATGGCAAAAACAAATGGTTATAAAGGTGCAATGTTTCCCTGGCAAAGCGGCAGCAACGGAAGGGAAGAAAGTCAGGTTGTTCATTTAAATCCATTATCCGGAAAATGGGTTCCCGACAACACTCACCACCAAAGGCATGTAAATGCAGCCATTGCTCATAATGTGTGGCACTACTATCAGGTTACCGAAGATAAGGAGTTTCTTTACTTCTACGGAGCTGAACTTATTCTGGAAATTGCCCGCTTCTGGGCAAGTTATGCACATTACAACCCTGAGCGGGGGCGATATGACATATCTCAGATAGTGGGGCCGGATGAATACCATACGGCTTATCCTGGGTCTGACGAACCGGGATTAAAAAATAATGCCTACACCAATGTACTGGTCATATGGTGCATAAAATATGCTTTCAAGGTGCTGGAGATTATCGATAAAGAACGGCAGGAGGAAATCAAAGACATGCTTGGCTTAACAGAGCAGGAGATTGATAAAATGAAGGATGTAAGCCAAAAAATATTTATACCATTTCATAATGATGGTATTCTAAGTCAATTCGAAGGATATGAAAACCTCCAGGAGTTTGATTGGAAAGCATACAAGAAAAAATATGGCGACATCCAACGACTGGATCGGATTCTGGGTGCGGAAGGCGACACTCCGGACAATTATAAAGCCAGCAAACAGGCTGATGTCCTAATGCTCTTTTATCTTTTTTCCAAGGAAGAGCTTAAGGAGATACTAAGCATAGCCGGTTACACCATGGATACGGAGAAAATCCCTCAAATAATTGAATATTATTTACAAAGAACCTCTCATGGCTCTACGTTAAGCAGACATATCCATTCCTGGGTTTTAGCCCGAAGTGAACGTGAGCGATCGTTTTCGTGCTTCAAAGAGGCACTATATAGTGATATTAATGACATCCAGGGTGGAACTACCCACGAAGGTATACATTTGGGGGCTATGGCCGGCACCGTAGACATGGTTCAACGTTGTTATACAGGATTGGAAATACGTGATGACCATTTATGGCTAAACCCAAAGCTTCCAAGGCAAATTACTGAAATAAGGCTTAGAGTACGGTACAGGGGACATTGGATAATTGTCAAAGTTTCCCACGAGCGACTTTACCTTCATGTAGAAAAAGGCTGGGCGGGAGAAGTACATTTATGTTATAAAAATGAGAAATTTACCATGTGCACGGGAGAAACCAGGCAATTTGAATTGGAACCAATAGCTACAAATAATTAACCGTCCAACTTACATATTCTAAGGACAAACTATTAGGCAACTTTTTCTTTTGCTTCTTTGGCTTGGATGACCGCTTGTTTGCTGCCGGGCATGTTTCACAGTCACTGGGAAAAATACCATTCGGCCCGCAAGAGTTCATAAGGAGGCATAGAAAAATGATCGGAAGAAGGTTTTTCATATTTCAGAATTATCGAAAATATTTTTTTATCAGGAGACACGAACAACCGTATCTCCTGTAAAAGGAATTATTCCATTAGTCTTCGTAAAATTTTACCAACATTAGACTTAGGCAATTCCGTTCTGAACACTATCTCTTTAGGCACTTTATAATTAGTAAGCATTTTTTTGCAATGTTCTTTCAATTCAGCCTCGGTCAAAGATTCATCTTTTTTGACCACAAAAGCTTTCACAGCCTCCGTTGTTTTTTCATCAGGAATGCTTTTTACACCTACCTCTAGAACCTTTGGATGCAAAGCTATCACATCTTCTACTTCACTTGGATATACATTAAATCCCGAAACAAGAATCATTTCTTTTTTACGATCCACAATTTTGAAGAACCCATCTTCATCCATTACCCCAATATCTCCCGTCTTTAACCATTCACCGTCCATTACTTGAGCAGTATCCTCCGGGCGGTTCCAATATCCTGCCATTACCTGAGGCCCTTTAACATATATTTCTCCACGCTCTCCAACTGCAGCTTCCAGACCTTCATCGGTGACAATTTTAAGGTCAGTACCAGGTAAGGGTAAACCAATTGAACCAATCCTAATCCTGCCATCAACAGGATTACAGGTAACCACAGGTGAAGTTTCCGTAAGGCCATAGCCCTCGGCAAGTCGGGTGCCCGTAACTTTTTCCCACTTTTCTGCTACTGCCTTTTGTACGGCCATGCCCCCTCCTACCGCTAATTTCAGACGAGAGAATTTTATCTTATGAAAATCCGGCTGGTTTAATAAACCATTGAACAGCGTATTTACACCCGTAATCAAGGTAAATTCATAGGTATTAAGATCCTTAAGGAATGCTTTCATATCACGTGGATTGGTGATAAGTATATTCCTGGCTCCATATTTAAGCATAGCAAGGCAGTTGGCCGTCAACGCAAAAATATGATAGAGCGGTAAAGCTGTAATTACAGTTTCCTGTCCATCCCGCAATACAGGCTTAAACCATTCGGAAATCTGTTCCATATTGGCCAGGATGTTTCTGTTTGTAAGAACAGCCCCTTTTGAAACACCGGTAGTGCCGCCGGTATACTGAAGAAAACAAGCTTCTGAACTTTGAATTGTAGGTCGGGTATAAGGCTTTGTTGCTCCCATCTTAAGCGCCTTATTTAATTTAACAGCATCTTGTAATTCATAAGGGGGCACCATTTTTTTTATAAACTTTACCACAAAGTTTACAATAGCTCCCTTTAGACCACCTAGCCTGTCGCCAATATTACTAACTATAACTGTTTCAATACCAATATTCTTTTGTATAGCCTGAAGTTTACTGGCAAAATTAGAAAGAATAACAATTCCTTTCACCCCTGCATCTTTAAACTGATGCTCCATTTCCCTTTCTGTATACAATGGATTCGTGTTAACGATAACCAGTCCTGCTTTTAAGGCTCCAAACATTACAATGGGGTATTGCAATAGATTAGGCATCTGAATGGCAATACGATCTCCCGGCTTTAAATTGGTAAAATTCTGAATATATGAAGCAAAGTTTGTTGCCAGGTCATCGACCTCGTGAAAGCTAAGCGTTTTACCCATATTCACATAGGCGGGTGCTTCTCCGTATTTTTTTATGCAATCATCATAAAAATCCAATACAGATTTAAACTTATCAGGATTTATCTCTGCATTAACCCCTTTCGGATATTGATTGATCCAGATTTTAGTTGCCATGGCGGTAAAAGTTTTAAATTGAAAAAATATATTTCCTAATATATCCTAATATAAATCGCAAATCAAATATAATTGTTTGTATAATTTATATTACAAAGATAATATACGCAGAAAAGCCGTCTAAGGATTAAACGGACTGCATTTTATAAAACATAAAATTAAAGACACTGTTAGTCAATCCATTTCAATACCCTAACCCTCTTCTGTAACATTTTATTATTATGTATCAAAAGATTTTGGCTATAAAACTTTACAAGAATGTAATAAAAAAAAGGGATTTACTAAAAAAAATAGTCAAATGGGAGCTAAATTAGAATGGTAATGAAACAGAAAATCCAAACTTTTCTTTCCCTACTACCCGACCGGTTGATAAAATGGCGAATCAGCCACATCAGCAATAAAAACTTTATAATCCTTGCCAGCATAGTAGTCGGAATAACTGCAGGACTTGCTGCAATTTTATTGAAAGCCCTGGTTCACAGAATTGAACTTTTTGCAGACAGCTTCTCTGACGTAAAGTATCATAATTACATCTACATATTCTTCCCTACCCTTGGTATACTTCTGACTGTCTTATTTGTACAGGTTTTTTTAAAAGGAAAACTTGGCCGTGGATTATCCAACGTACTTTATTCTGTTTCACGAAAAAACGGTAGGGTTCACAAAGACAAAACCTATACACATATCATCACCAGCGCATTAACGGTAGGCTTTGGAGGATCTGCTGGATTGGAGTCCCCCATTGTTGTTACAGGCTCCGCCATAGGCTCCAGGATAGGCACACTACTGCAATTAAATGACAGGGAACGAATCTTACTTTTAGCATGCGGAACCTCTGCCGGGGTTGCAGCGATTTTTAACTCCCCCATTGCGGGTGTAATATTTGCCATGGAAGTCCTGCTAATTGAACTTACAGTATCAGCCTTTATTCCTCTTCTAATCGCTTCTGCCACAGCAACCGTTATTTCAAAACTATTATACAACCGTCAGCTTTTTCACCTGATAACCTATGGTTGGGAATACGAGTCCATTCCCATATACATAGTCCTGGGTATTGCCTGCGGAATGATCTCAGCTTACATTACCAAGACAGCACTATTTACCGAAGATTGGATCAATGCACAAAAAGGCATTTACTCAAAAGCCCTGATTGGTGGTTTAACACTGGGATTGCTGATATTTCTTCTTCCTCCCTTATATGGTGAAGGGTACAGTACCATTGAAAATCTCTTAAACAGAAACTATGACAAATTACTGGACAACAGTTTATTCTATCAATTCAATCACCTTCCCTGGTTTATTCTTTTGTTCGCAGGGATACTTATATTAATCAAAGTTGTCGCGACCTCCATAACCATTGCTGCCGGAGGAAATGGAGGAATTTTTGCCACATCAATGATGACCGGAGCCTTGACAGGATTCTTCATTTCCTTTGGATTAAATTTAACCGGGCTGGTACAGATCGATGAGACAAACTTTATTGCTGTTGGCATGGCAGGCATATTAAGTGGGGTAATCCATGCTCCTTTAACAGCAATTTTCCTTATTGCGGAAATTACCGGAGGATACTTCTTGTTTGTACCTCTTATGATTGTAGCTGCTCTCTCCTACTTTACATCCAGGTATTTTGAAAGTTATACTGTTTACACCAAAAAGCTTGCGGAAAAAGGACACCTGATTCATAAAGACAAAGACAAAACCGTGTTGGGCCATATGGACATGAAGCAAATACTGGAAAAGGATTTCATTCGTGTTCTGCCTCATCAATCCCTTGAAGATATTATTCCGGCTATAAAGGAATCCAGAAGGAATGTCTTCCCCGTAGTCAATGCAGATGAAAAACTATTGGGAATTCTGACACTAGACAGAATAAAAGTCTTTTTATTTGACCAAGACAAGCGGAAAAGCATTCTTGTAAGCAAATTAATGAATACAGAAATACCAATTGTTGAAATCGGCGAAGACATGAATTCTGTTATTGCAAAGTTTGAAGAACATAAAGTTTTTAACCTTGCCGTAACGGAAGGCGGTAAATATAAAGGCTTTATTTCCAAGGCTAATATATTTAGCATTTACAGAAACCTGCTTATTGAGGAAAGTCAGCCTTTTACCACCATTTGACAAATGATCACATATACTTTAGGTCATTATTTTTCTTCAATTTGATAATCCCAACCAGATTAAGGAAGAGGATTACAGGATACGTAGGGTCAAATTCATGCCACTTTATGCCAAAATTAGCCCTTCCACCAAATTTATGATGGTTGTTATGGTATCCTTCTCCCATCATAAGGAAATCAAAAAACAATAAGTTTTTAGCCGTATCATTTACTTTGAAGTTCACATAACCATATTTATGTGCAAACCAGTTAATGATAGCTCCATGAACCGGCCCCATTAGAAAATGTATAGGCAGCAGCAGAAACATCCACCATTGAGTAGCGAACTGAATATAAAAAAGAACATAAATTGTCCCCCAGATTACCCTGACATACCAATTATCCCCCAATTTTTCAATCAATTTCCATTCCGGGACATTCTTCTTGAATTTCTCATCAATCACTGCCCTGCCTTTTAGAATGTCATTATAGATGTTCTTTGTTTTTACCATCATATCCATAAGATTTTCCGAATACTTGGGAGAATGCGGATCCTTTTCAGTATCGGCATATGCATGATGAAGGCGGTGCATAATGCCATAGGCTTTAGGACTCAGAAAGGAAGATCCCTGAAATATAAACGTTAGAACATAGAAAACTTTTTCCCAGAAGCCGTTCATAGTGAACATCTGATGGGCAGCATACCTGTGCAGAAAAAAAGTTTGAGCAAACAATGAAAGGTACCAGTGTGCGATAAAGAAAATTAAAATCTCCATAAGTTTATTTAAAAGCACAAAGTAAGTGCGTATAAACCTAATGCAGAAAAGGAAATGTCATCTTAAATTATGACTAATATCATTGTTGATCTAAAAATGATTAAACAAAAAAACCGGCGTGGCCGGCTTTAATAATCTTGTTCGACAAATTATTAGCTTTTAAGCTTTTTCAGTAAGCCACTTTTGGTTTTTACTTTTTTAATGGAGCTTGCCAATTCTTTGTCCTTAATAACCTCTGCGATCCAATTTGAGAAGTCATTTTTTTCTTTATTCACATGATGAGCAAAAGTATCTTCGGACATAACAGGAAGATAATCTATAAGCTCTTCAAGGCTGCGCAAAACTTTACCGTCCTGCACAAAGAAGTAATTTTCTGGAGTCATTGTAAAAATAGTTTAAGTATACGATCAATTTATTATCTACCCTTGATTCTTTATTATAAATTAAAAACAGACAAATGTTTAACCTGCCTGATATTCGGTCGAATTTAGAGATGAATTTTAATAAATCATACTGAGGTCAAAAAAAAGATCCGGAAGAACCGGATCTTAATCTTATGTTTAGCAGGATTACCTTTCCATTAAGCAGCTACAAGGCTTCTTACTTTTTTAATAAAGCCACTTTTGGTTTTTACTTTTTTAATGGAATTTGCCATTTCTTCATCCTTAATGACTTCGCAAATCCAGTTATAAAAATCATTTTTATCTTTATTAACGTGGTGAGCAAAAGTTTCATCAGAAATTTCCGGCATGTAATTGATAAGGTCATCCAGGTTAGTTAACACTTTACCATCCTGAACATAGAAATATTTTTCTGGAGTCATTGTATTTTTCATTTTTTTATTATTTAACTTAATTTTTTTATCCGTTTAACTTTTAATGATACTTACTTTCTAATAGTTCGAAAATTACCACAAAAAAATGTGTTTCTGATGTAAGAAACAACTAAGAAAATGATATTTCCTCAACAACTTTGAATACCAACATTTGTTATGAGTATTATTATAAAATATTCACAAGAATTATCACTGTAATATTCATCTTCTTATTAAACAAAAAGCATGCTCATTTTAATGTAATCTTAATGGTTGAAATATTTTTTTTTGAAATTTCTCTATTTTGCCTTCACTTATTGAAAATCTTTCGTTAAATAGAAAAGGACTATCAATAAATTCATATGAACCACTACATGATTGACATATGTCTGCCCCTGAATTTTGATGAAGGATATAAAGAAAAAATCCCTGAGCAAATAGAATACATTGATGAGCTGATGGATGAGGAAGTAATTATATCCTACAGCGTTTCTGTGGATCAAAGTCGCGCATGGATCATAATGATAGGCTCATCAAAAGAAGAGATCATCGACTGGTTGTCTGATTTTCCTTTAGAATCGTATCTAAAGTATACAATCCATCAATTATCGGCATTTTCTACCAATCAAAAACCGGAAATTCCACCGTTTTCTATCAATTGATATGTGGAAATTTCTTCTGGTTGGATTTTGTATTTTCCTCTTTTCTTTTTCTGCTAAAGAACAGAAGTCGACTATGGATAAACCTAAACTCATTTATGTATACGATCCTTTATGTGGCTGGTGCTATGGATTTAGCCCGGTAATGCAGCAGATAAAAAAGGATTATGAGACAGAGCTGGACTTTGAGATTGTAAGTGGTGGACTTGCCATAGGAGAGCGAGCTGCTCCAATTAAAGTCACCTACAGCTACATTAAAAATGCACTGGTCACCGTAGAAAAAAGAACCGGCGTTGTCTTTGGCCCTAATTTTCGTGAAATGGCTGAAGAAGGCAGCTATATGTACAATTCTGAACCGGCTTGCATGGCATTGACAGCTATTAAGAAAATAAAACCTGAAATAGCTTTTAACTACGCCCACACCTTGCACGACCTTTTGTTCAGAGATGGCATATCGCTCAATGATACCAATACCTATATTGAACTTGCGAGGAAATACAAGATAGATGAGCATCAATTTTTAAAAGAATTTAATGCCTCAAAAGAAGACACCTATAGTGAATTTTCATATGCCAAGTCCTTAGGGGTTACGGGATTTCCCACTCTTATATTACAAAAGGACGGCCAGAATTTTGTATTGGCCCGTGGATATGACTCTTTTAAAAATGTTAACGGCTCTTTGAGAAAGATTCTAAAAAAGTAACTTTAGTTTCCCTTCCAAGCCTAAAGAATCTCCCTAATAACTATACCTTACCAATCATCATTAACAGTGCTCCAGTTAAATTTCAAGTATCGCCTACAGTAAATTCTATTACATATTCCATTCTAAAATCATAAACATTATTGAAAATCTTTGCTTATATCTATATTTAGATTTATATGAGCATAATAATATATCCGGGCCATTCATACCCCCTGGGAGCTACCTGGGATGGAGAAGGTGTTAATTTCTCACTCTACGCAGACAACGCTGAATGCGTTGAACTGTGCCTGTTTAATTCAACGGAAGACACCGTGGAATCTGCCAGAATTTTCTTACCTGAACGTTCGTACCAGATTTGGCATGGTTATATTCCGGGATTGAAACCTGGTCAACTCTACGGATACCGTGTTTATGGGCCTTACGATCCCAAAAACGGCCACAGGTTCAACCCAAACAAACTTCTCATTGACCCCTATGCAAAAGCGATATCCGGCACAATAAAATGGCATAAATCCTTATTTGGCTATGAAATGGGCCACAAAAATCAGGATTTGAGTTTTAACAAACTGGATAGCGCCCCCTACATACCCAAATGTGTGGTCATAGATCCCAACTTTGATTGGGAAGGTGATAAAAAACCCAACTACCCTTACCATAAAAGCATTATTTATGAAACACATGTGAAAGGATTCACAAAACTTCATCCTGATATACCGGAAGAAATCCGGGGCACTTATGAGGCATTGGCACACCCTGTCACTATAGAATACCTGCAAAAACTTGGGATAACAGCCATAGAATTAATGCCTGTGCATCACTTTATTACAGACAAATTTCTACAGGACAGAGATCTTACGAACTACTGGGGTTATAACACCCTGAGCTTTTTTGCCCCGGATGTACGGTATTCCGGCACCGGATGCCTTGGTGAACAAGTGAAGGAATTCAAGGACATGGTTAAGAAGTTTCACAAAGCAGGCATTGAAGTCATCATGGATGTCGTGTACAACCATACAGGAGAAGGCAATCATATGGGCCCCACCTTGTCTCTCAGAGGAATTGACAATACGTCCTACTACCGTCTGGTTGAAGAAAACAAACGCTACTATTTTGATTATACAGGCACAGGAAACACCTTAAATGTTAACCTGCCAAATGTTTTAAGACTAATAATGGACAGCCTCCGATATTGGATTTTAGAAATGCATGTCGACGGTTTTCGTTTTGATCTGGCCTCTACCCTGGCAAGGGAACTGCATGAGGTTGACCAACTAAGTGCCTTTTTTGATATTATCCATCAGGACCCTGTAATCTCTCAGGTAAAACTGATCGCTGAACCCTGGGATATTGGTGAAGGCGGATATCAGGTAGGAAATTTCCCTCCGGGATGGGTGGAGTGGAACGGTAAATACCGGGACTGTATCCGTGACTTCTGGAGAGGAGCCGACAGTATGCTGGCAGAATTTGCTGAGCGTTTTACCGGAAGCTCTGACCTTTACCGGGATGATAACAGACGCCCCACAGCAAGTATAAATTTCATTACGGCACATGACGGATTTACCCTGAATGACCTGGTTTCATACAATGAAAAACATAATAAAGCCAATAAAGAAAATAGTATGGATGGCGAAAACCACAACAGTTCATGGAACTGTGGTGTTGAAGGCCCGACCGATGATGCTGAAATTAATGAACTTCGAGACCGGCAAAAAAGAAACTTTTTGACTACGCTGTTTCTCTCCCAGGGGGTGCCGATGTTGCTTGCAGGTGATGAAATAAGCAGAACCCAGCATGGAAATAACAACGCCTATTGTCAGGACAATGAATTATCCTGGCTTAATTGGGATAAGGCAGACAAAAAACTTCTGGAGTTTACCACTAAATTAATTGAATTCAGAAAGCAACACCCGGTTTTCTGTCGTCGTCGATGGTTTCAGGGACAACCCATAAAAGGATTGGGATTGGAAGATATTGCGTGGTTCCTACCGGACGGCTCCGAAATGGAAGAAGATCACTGGAACGATTACTTTGCGAAATCCCTGGGTGTATTTTTAAACGGACGAGGCATACACTCCCGCGGGCCAAAAGGAGAGCTAATTATTGATGACAATTTTTATCTGGTTTTTAATGCCTGGCACGCGCCGCTTAATTACAAACTGCCTCCTAAAAAATACGGTGAAAAATGGACGAAAATCCTGGATACCGGCAAAGATTTTATAGATGAAAATGGCACCGAGACCTTCATGCCTTGTGAAGAAACAGAGGTTGGAGGCAGATCCATCGTGTTGTTTAAATATTCATTTTTATGATTTCATTAGATGTTACCAAACGTGGGATAGGCGTAAATTTTGCAAACGAAGAAGCTAAAATTATCGTCTGGGCTCCCTATGCTGATAAAGTAGAGCTATCTCTGAGAGAAAAAACTCAAAAAATCTGTTTGAATAAAGCCGATTACGGATATTGGGAAGGCACAAGTAAAGATGTCACACCGGGGACACATTATAAATTTCTCCTTAACGGAGAGAAAGAACGCCCTGATCCGGCTTCATTTTCACAACCCAATGGGGTTCATAATTATTCTAAAGCCATAGACCTGAAGGACTTTAAGTGGACAGACCAAAACTGGAGAAACCTCCCTTTGGAGGACTATATTTTCTATGAATTGCACACCGGCACCTTTACACCGGAAGGAA
>JBKBXU010000043.1:2691-19377 GCA_046313675.1 Cytophagaceae bacterium | reverse complement strand
CTTACTATTGTCAGGCAGTGGTGTCTTCTTAGCATATTTGAAATATCGCCCCAAAGAAGTACTGGCAGAGCACATAGCTTCCGTGCAATATGTATCTGTATTTTCTTTTACCGGAAAGATTCTGAAGAATAACTGGTATATAGATAAGTTCTACTATTTAACACTGGTAAAAGGAGGTATGATGACGGCGAAAGTATTGAATTTTCTGGATAGGAAAGTCATTGACGGATTTGTTAATTTGTCAGGAATACTTATGGTAGTAATAGCTAATATTATTGCCTTTGCAGATAAGTATCTTATTGATGGCCTGGTTGTATTTGTTGGCAAAGTAGCATCCAAAACAGGTGATTTGATGAGGAGTGTACAGACAGGAAGAGTGCAGGGGTATCTGATGTTTACGATCCTTATAGTTCTTGTTATTTTAGTAATTGTGATATTTATTTGAGGAATTGAGAAAGTGTAATCAGGCCCAAAAATAGATTTAGATTTAAAACATAAAAGCGTACTTTTGCACAACATTATTTTTACTCTTTGATGGTATCCGGTTTGCTTTCTATATTAATTATTCTTCCTTTATTGGCTGCAATGTTTGTATTGCTGATTCCTTCCGATAAATGGAAGTATTATAAGTATGTCAACTCCTTATCGGCCTGTGTACAGTTGATCATAACGTTAGTTTTATGGGCAAATTACCAAACAGGTGCAGGTTCTGCTGCGGGAATTCATTCTGATTTTCAGTTTCAGGAAAAAATGGATTGGATCAACATTGGCCTGGGTAATCTTGGACATGTTAAAATAGAATATTTTCTTGCTCTTGATGGCTTGAGTTTGCCCATGGTTATCCTAACTGGTTTGGTATTGCTTATTGGTGCCATTGCTTCATGGAACATTAAAGAAAACGCAAAAGGGTATTTTGCCCTGTATTTGTTGCTGAGTTCCACTATTATGGGGTGCTTTATGGCACTTGATTTCTTTCTTTTTTACCTGTTTTTTGAGCTGATGCTTTTGCCAATGTATTTTCTTATTGGCCTGTGGGGTGGACCAGGTAGAGAATATGCTTCTATAAAGTTTCTTTTATATACACTTTTTGGTTCTCTTTTCATATTAATTGTGATGATTGGTTTGTTCTTCTCGGTCATTGACCCGGAAGCGACAGCTATAATGGCTGGCATTGCCGAAGATTCTGGAAATATTGGATGGGAAGCAGTAGGAGAGGTACAGCGTTTACTCGCCCTTGATGCAATTGCACCATCCCAGATTGTACATTCCTTTAATATGGTTAATATGATGGACACCCGTAATTATATTCCGGGATCGATTTTGTCTGTTATGAGTGGGTGGGAATTCTGGGGCCTTTCACCGCGTCTGGTATGTTTTATGGCATTGTTTATTGGCTTTGCAATTAAATTACCTGCAGTTCCTGTTCACACCTGGTTGCCCGATGCCCACGTGGAAGCACCTACGCCAGTTTCAGTTATATTGGCCGGAATACTTTTAAAAATAGGTTCTTATGGCATATTGAGGACTGCTTACAGCATTTTCCCGGAAGGAGGAATATATTTTGCCTGGTTTATAGGTTTTATCGGAGTGCTTTCTATTATTTATGGAGCTTTTAATGCCTTGGCTATGCGTGATCTTAAACGCATGATAGCCTATTCTTCCATTTCCCATATGGGTTTTGTGCTTCTTGGGATGGCTTCACTGACGATTGAAGGTATTAATGGATCCATTTTTCAGATGTTCAGCCACGGGATTTTGTCCTCGCTTCTATTTGTAATAGCAGGTGTTTTGTACGACCGAACCTCAGATCGGATGATTGATAGTTATAGAGGATTGGCTTCTAAAATGCCTCTTTATACCACCGTTGTTACAGTGGCTTTCTTCGCTTCCCTGGGATTGCCGGGATTTTCCGGCTTCATAGGAGAATTGTTTGTTTTGTTAGGATCGTTTAAATCACCTTCAGAGAATCTTTTACTACCTTATTGGATGACCATTGTGGCATCTTTAGGAATTATCATAGGGGCTGCCTATTATCTATGGGCCTTGCAGAGGATGTTTTTTGGAAAACTCTGGACCAAGGGCGGGGACTTGTGGTACAATAAATTGAAAGATCTGGATGCAAGGGAAATACTAATGACTGCTCCTTTGATCATCTTGGCATTGGTATTTGGATTGTTCCCGGGTTTGATTTTTGATCTTATGTCGGCCTCTACAGCTAAATTTATAGACTTGATAATTGTCAGGGGCAGCGAAAACCTTGAAGTGATCAGGGAATATCAAAATTAAGTATATCAATTGGACATACAGCCTGAAATATTAAGTAGCCGATTAGAGGATATCCTGCAAAGTATTCCTTTGTTTGGCCCTGAACTATGGTTGTCTTTTGGTTTTCTGATACTTATTTTATCCGGCCTCATTGCAGGGAAGCGTCATCGGGTTGGCCTAATAGTTTGTGTGATTATCCTTCTGGGTAACTTTGCCTTTCTTTTTCAACAGTGGTCAGAAGTGCAAATGAGAGAAATGGGCTTATTTCTCAATATGCTTGACCTTAGAGCCATGAGTGTTTTCCTTAAGTTTGTTTTTACTATAACAGCTTTACTGGTTGTTGTTTTTTCCGCTTTGTCCGGTTTTTATAATCAAGTTAAGGAAATCAGATATGAGTTTTTTCTTCTTCTGATAGCATCTCTTATTGGTTTGAACCTGATGGTTATGTCAGCAAATCTTTTGATGTTATACATTTCACTTGAACTTGTATCAATTAGTTCCTATGTGCTTGTAAGTATTTTACTTGATTTAAAGGGAAGCGAGGCCGGCGTGAAATATTTTATATATGGCGTATTTGCTTCTGCGCTTATGTTGTACGGTATTTCGCTGATTTATGGTTTTTCAGGGAGTATGTATTTTAGCGAAGAAATGTTTTCCAGCTTAGCAAGTGCCAATGGTTGGTTGGGGTATACTGCCCTGGGCTTATTTTTGTGCGGCTTATTTTTTAAAGTATCCATTTTCCCATTTCATATTTGGGTGCCTGATGTCTATGAAGGTGCCCCTTTACCTGTTACGGCATGGCTTTCTATAGCTCCAAAAGTAGCAGGAATTATAGTGCTTGGTATTGTCTTTTCTTTTGTCGTTCCTGCTTATCAGGTTGAATGGAAAACAACTTTGGCAATACTTGCTATGATTACCATGGCAGTGGGAAATTTTGCTGCATTAAGGCAAACTAATGTCAAAAGACTTTTAGCGTATTCTTCCATTGCCCATGCAGGATTCTTGCTTGCAGGTATTTCTACATTTAAGGCATTGGGATTCAGTAGTGTTGTGTTTTACTCATGTGTTTATGTATTAATGAACTCAGGAGCGTTTTTCATGGTTGAAATCTTATCAGCTGCTACCGGTTCTGAGGATGTAAGTAAATATAAGGGATTGGGGTATAAATTACCGTTTGCAGGTCTTATTTTTGTAGTACTGATGGTGGCCTTAACGGGTTTACCTCCAACAGGAGGCTTTACAGCTAAATTATTGCTGTTTACTTCCATATGGGATGCTTATCGACAAGAAGGACAGGGTGTTATGTTGTTTTTGCTGGTGTTTGGCTTATTAAATACGATGCTTGCTCTTTACTATTATTTGAAAATCCCGTATATTATGTACTTTAAGAAAGCAGAGGAAGAAATGTCGAAAAAAGCAGGGGCAGGATCAATGGCATTTATGGTATTAGTTACCCTGCCTGTATTAATGTTGTTTTTTAAGCCTGACTGGCTGATGAATTATATAGAAAAGATTAATTTATACTTTAGATAACCCTATATGTGTGGCATAGCCTTAATCAGATTACGAAAACCATATTCCTACTATATTAAGAAATATGGTACTCCTCTGTATGGCATTAACAAGCTGTATCTTTTAATGGAAAAGCAACATAATCGTGGCCAGGATGGAGCCGGTGTTGCAACTATTAAAATTGGTGTACCTGAAGGAAAGAAGTACATCAGCCGATACAGATCTATTGATTCGCAGCCTATTTCTGTGATCTTTAATAAAATCAACAAGAAGTTTCGGAAGGCTTTAAAAGATAATAAGAAGCATTCCCATGACTCAGATTGGTTGCAGGAGAACGTCGCTTTTACAGGCGAAATTCTTCTCGGACACCTTCGCTATGGAACCCATGGCAAGAATGAAATCGAAACCTGTCACCCTTTCCTCAGGCAGAATAATTGGAGGAGCAGAAACATGGTTTTGGCAGGAAATTTCAATATGACCAATGTTGATGAGCTGTTTACAAAACTCGTAGAGTTAGGTCAGCACCCCAAAGAGAAAACCGATACAGTTACAGTACTTGAGAAAATTGGCCACTTTCTGGATGAAGAAAACCAGCTTCTTTTTGATAAATATAACAATCAGCATAGCAACAGGGAAATATCAGATATCATAGAAGGGGAGCTGGATTTACAAAGAGTGTTAATGCGGTCCTGCAAGGATTTTGACGGAGGCTACGCAATGATTGGCCTTACGGGTCATGGCGCAACCTTTGTTGCCAGAGATCCTGCCGGAATACGGCCTGCATACTTTTATGCTGATGATGAAGTGGTCGTAGTGGCTTCAGAGAAAACAGCAATTAAAACAGCATTCAATGTTGAATATAAGAATATAAAGGAAATAGAACCTGCACATGCCCTTATTATCAACAAAGATGGGCAATTTGAGCAGAAGCAATTCATCGATAAACTTGAGAAGAAATCATGCAGTTTTGAGAGGATCTATTTTTCCAGAGGTTCTGATCCGGATATATATAACGAACGACAAATGCTTGGAAAGCTTCTTTGTCCTCAAATTCTGGAAGCTATAGATTATGATCTGGAAAACTCTGTTTTCTCCTATATTCCTAATACAGCGGAAACCTCCTTCCTGGGTATGATGTCCGGTATGGAAGATTATCTTGTAAAATACAGAAAGAAAATTATACAGGAGGGTAAGCTCAGGGGAGACGAACTTGAAAAAGTTCTTTCCTATATGCCACGTGTGGAGAAGCTTGTGATTAAAGATACAAAAATCAGGTCTTTTATTACTGCGGATGAATTGAGGGATGAATTTGTAGCACATATATACGATACGACCTACGAGGTTATAAAAAAAGGTGTTGATACCATAGTGGTTGTAGATGATTCCATTGTACGGGGAACCACTCTTGAAAAGAGCATTATCAAGATGTTGGATAAATTGGGCCCCAAGAAAATTGTTATTGTTTCTTCTGCTCCACAGATCAGATTCCCTGATTGCTATGGAATTGATATGTCCAAGATGAAGGAGTTTGTAGCTTTCCGTGCCATTATCCAATTGATAAAAGAGAATGGAATGAACTACCTGCTGGAGGAAGTATACGAAAAATGTAAAGAATCTATTACGAACCTTAGTGGAAATACCGTTAATTACGTGAAAGAACTTTATATACCTTTTACATATGAACAAGTATCTGCCAAGATTGCAGAAATTGTTACTCCCGAAAATTGTAATGCAGAAATTCAGGTGGTATATCAAACCATAGATAATCTTCATAAAGCCTGTCCAAACCATCTTGGTGATTGGTACTTTACAGGTGACTATCCTACTACGGGAGGCAACCGTGTTGTTAATAAATCTTTTATGTATTTTATGGAAGGAAAAGCAGTAAGAGCCTACTAGGGCTTTACTGCTTTTTTATATTTCTTCTCTTTTTTTTTAAACATTTTCGGCTTTTAAGGATTATTAATGAGGAAATTTTAACCTCACTAAGATCCTATGCAGATATCTCTATTTCTTTACCACATCCTCACAGAGAATCTTTCAGAAGATAAAATTGAATGGCTTGAGAGACGGCTTGACCTGATGGATGAAGGGAATGAAAAAGATCTTTTCGTTTCCTATAGTTCTGTTCCTAGATTTATTGGGAAGGACACCCTTAAAATTTCTCCTGAACAAAAAAAGCTTGGTGAACAATTAAGGCCCGGCTGGGAGCTTCAGAATATAACTGCCGATATGGTAGCAAGATGGCTATTAATTATAAATTTCCCTGCAAATAGTGAAAAAGATTATATAAGTGCGGTTAAGAAGTTATTTTCCGCAGGAGATATGCGGGAGCAAATTTCGTTATACAAGGCGCTTCCGCTTTTACCTTTCCAGGAGCTATTTTCTTCTCAGGCATCAGAAGGAATTCGTAGTAATATGCAATCGGTTTTTGAAGCAGTAGCTTTAGATAACCCTTATCCTTCAGAATATTTTGATGATAATGCCTGGAATCAGATGGTGTTAAAGGCTTTGTTTATTGGGACTCCTTTGTATCAGATTAAAGGACTTGATAAAAGAGCTAATTATGCTCTTGCCAAAATGGCGGTGAACTTCGCCCATGAACGATGGGCTGCCGGAAGGACTGTTAATCCCGAACTTTGGCGTCTGGTAGGTCCGTTTATTGACTTGCATTTTTTACAAGACATCAGAACCCTTCTTAGTAGCAGTAATCCAAAAGATAAAATATCTGCTTCACTGGCTTGTGCACAATCGACATTGCCCGAAGCGCGCCAATTGTTAGAAAGCGATTTCAAATTGTCTGATGCCCTTGATCGGGATAAGTTGAATTGGGATCTGTTTTCAAGTCAGCTGTATAAGAGTGAATTACAAGAAATTTAACCGTCAAATTATAAATTCTATGAAATTTATTGATCCGCATATTCACATGACCTCTCGCACAACAAACGACTATGAGGCCATGAAAAAAGCAGGCATAGTAGCTATTATCGAACCAGCCTTTTGGTTGGGCCAGCCAAGAACTGAAGTTGGTAGTTTTAAGGACTATTACAGCAGTTTGGTTGGATGGGAAAGGTTCAGAGCAAGTCAATTTGGGATTCATCATTATTGTACCATGGGTCTGAATTCCAAGGAAGCTAACAATGAGCCATTAGCTGAACAAGTGATGGAACTGTTACCTTTATTTGCCTGCAAAGATGGCGTGGTTGGGATAGGAGAGATCGGCTACGACGATCAGACTAAGGCGGAAGATAGGTTTTTCAGGCTGCAATTGGATTTAGCCAGGGAACTGGCTTTGCCGGTACAGGTTCATACACCTCACAGAGACAAAAGAGCAGGAACAAATAAAAGCATGGATGTGTGTTTGGAGCACGGAATTGCCCCGGAAATGGCAATTATTGACCATAACAATGAGGAAACGGCCAAGGATGTTCTTGACAGAGGTTTTTGGGCTGGATTTACCATTTACCCGAAT
This sequence comes from Cytophagaceae bacterium, assembly GCA_046313675.1. Lineage (GTDB taxonomy): Bacteria > Bacteroidota > Bacteroidia > Cytophagales > Cytophagaceae > JBKBXU01. Next base: position 12,128 of record JBKBXU010000043.1, on the reverse strand, counting down.
AGTAAGATGGGAAATGAACGTATGGTTGAAATTGTAAAAAAATATGGCCCTGAAAGAATAATGGTTAATAGTTCTGCTGACTGGGGAATTAGCGATCCATTATCGGTTCCGAAAACGGCTCATCTTATGCTACAAAGTGGCATACCTGCTGAGCACGTGCATATGGTATGTTATCAGAATGCGCTTACAGCTTTTGGAAAGAGTGGGCAGTTTATGGAAAGCGATTGGGAAACAGATTTGTCTTCTCAATCTGAGAAATATAACGGAAATACCATTTTAAGAGGCGGACAAAATTCTAAAGATCATGAGCAGCAAGAGCCAGATATTATCATCAGGTAGGTTATATTGGGACGGGACGCTCCCTTACCTTCAATTAATGCGTCCTGCAAATATAGTTACAGCTATTGCAGACGTTGTGGCTGGATTTGCCATCGTTAGTTCGTTATCTTCCGCCGAACATTCATTCCTGCCTCCTTTGGGCCTGCTATTGGCTACAATAGGCCTGTATGGTGGAGGGGTAGTGTTTAACGACATCTTTGATGTAGATCTTGATATGAAAGAACGGCCGGAAAGACCGATCCCTTCAGGTAAAGTGCCATTAAGCAGTGCTTTTCTATTAGGAGGTACACTTCTTATTGGAGGTATTGCTTCAGCCTGGGCAGTTAATGTTACAGCCGGGGTCTTTGCATCCGCTATTGCGGCCTTTGCCTTATTGTATAATAGTATTAGCAAGCACAATCCTTTTTTTGGACCTTTAAATATGGGCTTGTGCCGGAGCGGTAACCTGCTCTTAGGTGCGGCGGCAATTCCGATCGTTATGGAAGAAATTATCTATCTAGGCATTATTCCCCTTATTTATATTTTTTCTATAACCCTGGTAAGTCAAAGTGAAGTCCGTGGAGGAAATCGCTTGTTTTTATTTCTTGGGTTTTTATTGTATTTATTAGTGGTGGGAGGTTTACTTTATCTGGCCTTAAACTTTAATGCTTTTACTTTTTCAATACCTTTCATAGGCCTGTTGTCACTTCTTATATTTCCTCCGCTGGTGAAGGCCTTTATTTTTCCAAAACCTAAGTTTATTATGCGTTCTGTGAAAATGGGTGTAATATCCCTGATTGTTCTGAATGCCAGTATTGCAGTAATCTTTGCAGGTTGGCTTCCCGCTCTCAGTATAATGTTCTTATTGCCAGTTTCCCTGGCGATAAGTAAGTTTTTTGCTGTGACATAAGTAAACATTTTTCGGAAAAATGGATTATATATAGAAATCTTATTCCAGATGATCCCTATCCAGCAGTCATTTTCGGTTTCTTATCAATATGAGGTAATTTTTACAAATAATTTATTTCATCCTGGTAATCCTGTATTTTCTAAATTATTGGATTCAGAAAAGGGTGAAAAGCCCGCAAAAGTCTTTTTCGTTGTAGATAAAGGTGTGGCGGAAACTCATCCATTACTCCAGGGAAGGATCATCAATTATTGTAATTCAGTAGCATCTGACTTTCATCTTACAGGCCCTCCCTTAATAATAGAAGGAGGAGAGAATGTTAAAAACAGAAGAGACTACCTCGATAAAATTCTTTGCAGCATTGAAGAAAATGGATTGTGCAGACATTCCTACCTTGCCGTCATTGGTGGTGGTGCCGTTTTGGATATGGCAGGCTTTGCTGCTGCCATTGCACATAGAGGAATAAGGCTTATTCGAATTCCTACTACAGTACTTGCGCAAAATGATTCCGGAGTAGGAGTGAAAAATGGTATAAACGCTTTTGGTAAAAAGAATTTTTTGGGGACATTTTATCCTCCTTATGTGGTGATCAATGATTTTAACTTTCTGCAAACACTTTCAGATAAAGATTATAGATCCGGCATTTCAGAAGCAGTGAAAGTTGCTTTATTGAAAGATCCCGGTTTTTTTAAGTTTATAGAATATAATGCCTGCCAGCTCAACTCAAGAAATCAGGATGTAATGAAAATCCTTATTCATAGATGTGCTGAACTGCATATGGAACATATATCAGGAGGGGATCCTTTTGAAGCAGGCTCTTCCAGGCCTTTGGATTTTGGCCATTGGGCTGCCCATAAACTTGAACAGTTAAGCGGCTGTTCAATTAATCATGGCGAAGCTGTAGCGGCAGGAATAGCCTTGGATTGTGCCTATGCATATCTTATAAAGCTGTTATCAAAAGAAGATTTAGGAAGAATTTTGTCAGTACTAAAACAGGTGGGATTTAAGTTGTTTTTTGAAGAAATGCTTGTGGTAATTGATGAACGGAACGCTTTATTGAATGGAATTAATGAATTCAGGGAGCATTTAGGTGGGAGGCTTACTATAATGCTCTTGGAAGAAATTGGCAAAGGCAAAGAGGTACATCAGATTTCAGAGGATATAATGTTGCAAGCTATTAAGCTTCTTAAAGAATACGAATTACAACCTGCGGATTTTGAAATTTAATATCTATGATTGTAAATAATTTTCACCTTTCTTATTGCACGAATATTCATGCAGGGGAAACCTGGGAAGAAACCTTTGAAAATTTAAAAATTCATACCCTTAAAATTGCAGGAAGAGCAGCTTCAGGGAAACCTTTCGGCATAGGTTTGAGGCTTTCATCGCTTGCAAGTGAAGAACTTTTGAAAGGAGAAAATCTTTGGTTGTTTCGGCAATGGTTGATCAATAATAACCTATATGTATTTACGATTAACGGTTTTCCATATGGGAATTTTCATCGTAAAAAGGTGAAAGACCTGGTACATAAACCTGACTGGAGGACAAGAGAAAGGAGAGAATACACTCTTCGGTTAGCCAGAATTCTTGCCGGTTTATTGCCTGAAGACATGGACGGCAGTATTTCTACCTCTCCAATATCGTACAAGCACTGGTTTGTATCTTCTGAACAGAAGTTGGCATTAAAACAAGGTGCTGAAAATATGGCTATGGTGGCTCTTGAACTTGATGAAATTTACCGTACAAGCGGTAAGAAAATTCATATTGATATTGAGCCTGAGCCGGATGGTTTGTTGGAAAATACCAACGATCTGCTAAACTTCTTTCCGCACTATTTACATAAATACGGGTTAAAGGTAATTGTGGAGGCTGGTGTAAGTCGTGGTAAGGCAGAGCAGGTATTGAGAGAACACATAGGTGTGTGTTATGATGTATGCCATTTTGCCCTGGCTTATGAGGAACCCCTTCATACTTTTGAGAAATTAAAAAAGGCAGGAATTAAAATTGGCAAGGTTCAAATCAGTTCTGCGTTAAAACTCATTCTTCCTGCCCTGAATAAAAGGAAAGCATTGATTGGTTCATTAAATGAATTTGCCGATCCTGTGTATTTGCATCAAGTGGTGAGCAGGAATAAAAATGGGCGGATTATAAAATATCCTGATCTGTCAGTAGCCATGGAAGATTTAATGGATCCAAATGCAGAAGAATGGAGAATTCATTTTCACGTCCCTGTATTTACGGAAGATTACGGCGTTTTTTCATCTACTCAACAAGCTATTAATGAAACGTTGTTATTGCTGAAAAGAAAAAATATGTGCTCTCATCTTGAAATAGAAACCTATACCTGGGAGGTATTACCTGAAAGTCTTAAAGGAGAGATTAATGAATTGATCATCCGGGAACTGGAATGGGTGACGAAAAAAGTCATAGTCAAAAATAAAAAATATGCGTAAAACGGTTGTAATTAATGTTGTAGGATTAAGCAGATCCGTCGTAAATAAATACACCCCGTTTTTATCTAAATACATAGAATCTGGAACTAGTGCAGTTATAAAACCGGCCTTTCCGGCTGTCACCTGCACCGCTCAATCCAACTATCTTACCGGGAAAAGCCCTTCTGATCATGGAATAGTTGCCAATGGATGGTATTACAAAGATGATTGTGAAATCAAGTTTTGGAAACAATCTAATAAATTGGTGCAGGCAGATAAGATTTGGGATCAGGCAAAGAAAATGGATTCAGATTTTACTGTTGCCAATATGTTTTGGTGGTTTAATATGTATTCATCGGCAGATATTTCTGTGACGCCTCGTCCTCAATATCCAGCCGATGGAAGAAAGATTCCTGATATTTATACCCAGCCGGCAGGCTTAAGAGATAAGCTTCAAAAAGCATTAGGAACCTTTCCATTGTTTGATTTCTGGGGGCCTAAGACCTCTGTAAAATCCAGTCGATGGATTGCGGATTCATCCATTTATGTAGACAGGTTATATGATCCTACCTTGACTTTTATTTACTTGCCTCACCTTGACTATTGTTTGCAAAAGCACGGAGAGAATTCACCTGAAACATATAAGGATTTAATAGAAATTGATAATGTTGTTCGGGATCTGGTAAATCACTATGAGGAAAGAAATGCCCGGGTGATCATTTTATCAGAGTACGGTATTAGTCCTGTTAATAAAAGTGTATCCCTGAACCGGGAATTACGAAAAGCCGGTTTTTTAGCTATAAGAGAAGAGAATGGTCTTGAGCTCTTGGATGCGGGGGCAAGTAAAGCTTTTGCTGTAGCTGATCATCAGGTTGCTCATATTTACGTTAATGATCCTACGGTAGCTGATCAGGTAAAGAGCCTCCTGCAAACTGTATCAGGTGTAGAAGAAGTGCTGGATAAAGAAGGGAAAGTAAAGTTTAAGATCGATCATATACGTGCCGGAGACTTTGTTGCTATTGCTGAGGAAGATGCCTGGTTTGATTATTATTATTGGTTGGAGGAACAAAAAGCCCCGGACTTTGCCCGAACTGTAGATATTCACAGAAAGCCCGGATATGACCCGGTAGAAATGTTTGTCAACCCTAAAATAAAATTCCCTTTACTGTACATTGGATCAAGGTTAATTAAGAAAAAGTTAGGATTCAGAACACTTCTTGATGTTATTCCTTTAGATCCCGGACTAGTAAAGGGTTCCCATGGCAGGATTCCGGATAATAAAAATTATTGGCCTCTTTTTATTTCCAAAGAAAAAATGAGTTTAAACTCTGAAGAAGTTGATTCAACAGATATTTATTCTTTAATAATGCAACATCTCCAATAATATTCGTATATATGGCAAACAATTTGTTTTATACTTTTATATCTGGTGAAATAGTTCATTTTTAATATATAATTTCTTTCGTATGAGTACACAATCACAAGGTTCTAAATTTTATGCTGACGTCTTATCCTATTTTGACAAAGCAGCCCGATGTTCTTCAATTGATCCGGGTATATTGAATCAGATCAAAGTTTGTAATAGTGTTTATAAAGTACAGTTTCCTGTAGAAATTGATGGTAAATATGAAGTTATAGAGGGCATACGTGCTCAGCATAGTCATCATAAAATGCCAACTAAAGGTGGTATTAGATATAGTATTCATGTCGATGAAGATGAAGTAAAGGCCCTGGCGACTCTGATGACATTTAAGTGTGCAGTTGTTGATGTTCCTTTTGGAGGAGCAAAAGGTGGTGTTAAGATAAGTCCTCGAAATCATACTGAGAAGACGCTAGAAAAAGTAACACGTCGTTTTGCCACAGAGTTAATCAAAAAGAATCTTATAGGCCCCGGAATGGACGTTCCTGCACCGGATTATGGAACAAGCAGCAGGGAAATGGCTTGGATTGCTGATACTTATCTGACCATTAAATATGGAGATACCAATGCATTAGGATGCGTAACCGGCAAGCCCGTAGGACAGGGGGGGATTCGTGGCAGGGCAGAAGCTACAGGACTTGGGGTGTTCTTTGGTATCAGAGAATGTTTGGAACATAGTGAGGATATGAAAAAGATTGGCCTTTCCACAGGTATTAGCGGTAAACGTATCATCGTTCAGGGATTGGGTAACGTGGGTTATCATTCGGCGAAGTTTTGTCAGGATGCAGGGGCAGTAATAGTGGGAATTGCGGAGTATGAAGGTGGAATATACAATGAGAATGGCTTTGATGTTGATGCTGTTTTCAAGCACCGTCGTGACGGAGGAACCATATTAAACTTCCCAGGGGCTCGTAATATTGAAAATTCTAATCATGTACTGGAACAGGAATGTGATATTTTGATTCCTGCAGCACTTGAAAATCAGATACATTCCGGTAATGCCGATAAGATCAAAGCTAAAGTTATAGCAGAGGCAGCAAACGGCCCGGTGACCAAAGAAGCAGAAGATATACTTATTAAAAAGAATAGATTAATTATTCCCGATATATATCTTAATGCAGGTGGTGTAACGGTGTCTTACTTTGAATGGCTTAAAAATCTATCGAATGTTCGTTTTGGGCGTATGGGAAAGAGGGCAGAGGAAGCAAACAATAAGAAGATGTTGGATGCTATAGAAGAAATTACCGGAAAGGTTATAAATCCAATGCAAAAATCCATAATTACAAAAGGAGCGGATGAGCTTGATCTGGTACGTTCGGGTCTGGAGGATACCATGATACTCGCTTATAATGAAATCAGGGAAGTAAAAAATAGGGTTCAGGGCATTCAGGACTTAAGGACAGCTGCTTTTTATAGTGCCATTGAAAAAGTAGGAGTAAGTTATCAGGTACTTGGAATATTTCCTTAAATATTAACGGCCTGCCATAAATGGCAGGCCGTTAATAAAACATTCATTTTTTTTACAGATGTGGTTAATTTAAATTTTGGAAGGTGGTTTCAATAATAAAATAATTATCTTCTTCCTTTTTCAAACTAACATAGAGCGTGGTTTGATTCGTTTTGATATGAAAGCCTTTTAGATCATAATTAATGTCTTGTACCTTTTCTTCAACAAGATCCTTAAAATTCTCCTTATATGCTTGAAGTTTTTGGTTGTAGTCGTTCAATCCTTTAAAAAGAGAGTTATCGCCATCGAGGTAAACTTTTTTGGTTTTAACTCCATAAAGCTTCATGTTTAAGAACATAAAGGTGTGAAGGAAATAGGTTCCATCCGGCCTGTCTTCAATAAATGTCAGGCCTTTAAGATTTCTGTCCAAGGCCTCTTCCCGGAGGAAGTGAAAGTTTTTTTCATTTTTTTTGACCTGTTCCGGTGTGTCACCCCAATGAGAATTGCTGTAATTTTGAGCATATACTGAGGTGGAAAGTATAATTATAAAGAAAGCTAAAAATCTCATAACTGTTTTTTTATACAAATTTACATGGTTTTAACAAAAATATCAGGTGAAAAAATTGTATTTTTTATAGAATTTTACTTAAAATTGAATCGCCTTGTGTTTTTATAGTCAGGTGAATTAGCATCTTTGGTGTAGGTTTTTTTTAAAACGATCCATTTTTTATATTTTTAAAATAAATTTGAATAATTGATGCCCTTGTTACGTTTTTCACTAGTATCTAAGAATTATAAATGAATTTTCTATATCCTCAGGTTCTTTTTGGTTTAGCTGCGGTTTCAATTCCGATAATTATTCATTTGTTTAATTTTCAGCGTCCTAAAAAAATCAGGTTCAGTAATATATCTCTGCTTAAAAATGTAAAAGAGGTCAATAGCAACCGTCTTAAGATTAAGCACTGGTTAATCTTACTTTCCAGAGTATCTTTTATTTCGTTTCTGGTGTTGGCATTTGCACAGCCTTTTATTGAATCTGAAAATGCCGGAATGCTTCAAAATGCAACCAATGCCTCGGTTTATATTGATAATTCGTTCAGCATGGAAAATGAGTTGAACGAGGAAAAATCCTTTGATGTAGCTGTGAAATCATCGTACAAACTTACCGATGTTTTAGGGGCTAACGTAAGTTATAATTTATTAACAAACGACTTTGAAGGAAGGGATCAGTTTGGAAGGAATAAGGAAAAATTGCTCGAGCGCTTGAGTGAAATTAAATATTCACCATTGTTTCGGGATTTTAGTTCTGTTGTAAAACGACTTAATCCTAAAGAAGGAAGTAATGTTTTTATATTTTCTGATTTTCAGAAAAGTACAATAGGCAATATAGGGGATTTTATGCCTGACAGTACCATTAATTATTTCCTTGTTCCCATACAGAATAAAACTACATCAAACATATTTATTGATTCTTTGTGGCTTAACTCTCCCTTTGTGAAAGTTGGTGAGAATAATGAGCTTACTGTCCAGTTTCATAATGAAGGCAAAGAGGAGGCAAAGAATGTTTTTATTAAACTTATGCTGGATGATGTTCAGGTAAGTACCGCAGAAATTTCCATTCCTTCCAGATCCACAGCAAAGCACACTTTTGTATTTAATATCAATGATCATAAATCACGAAAGGGTCGGATCACTATAGAAGATCAGCCGATAACCTTTGACAATGATTATTACTTTGTTTTTGATGCTTCTCCAAAGATTAAAGTGATGCACATTTACAATGAAGCCAGTAAATATGTTCCCGCAGTATTTGGAAATGAACGCCTGTTTGAAACAAGCTCTTCTCATACAGGGCAAATAAACTATGCTTTGATTAATTCCATGCATGTAGTTGTATTGGATGGATTAAAAGAAATCCCTGCTTCCCTTGCCTCAACATTAAAGGAATTTTCAAATAAAGGTGGGAGTATTGTGATTTTCCCAACAGATAAAACTCAGGCAGAATCTTATAGTGGTCTGTTTAAATCATTGAGTCTTCCTCCGGTCAATACGATCATTTCAGACTCTTCGGCAGGAAGAATTAATTTTGAACTACTGCCTCCGGATATTTCTAATCCCTTCTTTCAGAATGTTTTTGAGAAATCAGATTATAAAATGGACATGCCTTATGCTTATCCTGTATGGCAGTGGAGTGGGAGGGGTAATGTTTTATTAAAGACCAGGTCTGACAAGTCATTCTTAAGTGCATTTCAGCCATCGTTTGGGAAAATATATCTGTTCAGTACTCCTCTTAAGAATACACATACCAATTTTTTCAGACATTCAATATTTGTCCCGGTAATGTATAAAATTGCCTTTAATAGTATTAAAGAATCCGAACGTTTGTCTTATTCATTTCAGGATCGGATTATTTCTTTTGATGTAGGAGAACAGACGAAAAATAGTGTGTTTAATCTTAGCTCAGAAGGTGCAAGTATAATTCCTGCACAAAGGCTGATTGGGGATAATCTGAGCATAGAAATTCCTGTAGAAGAGTTGTATTCCGGAATTTATAAAGTCTCTAATTCGTCAGATTTTGAAAAGTATTTTGCACTGAATTATGGGAAAAAGGAATCTCTTATGGATTTTTATACCCCTGAAGAGCTTCAAACTATTTTCGCCGGACATGGCAATGTTCAAATTTACGATGTGTCAGGCAGCGATCAATTCATAGATTCATTTAAAAAAGCAAATATTGGTACTCCACTTTGGAAATATTTTATAATTTTATGCCTGGGTTTCCTACTTATGGAAATACTGCTTATACGATTTTTATAAAATATGAATATTCTTATCAGATCAGCTGAAATTATAGCTCCAGGTACTTCCCTTCATAAAAAAATCAGAAATATCGTAGTAGAGAATGGCTTTATT
>JBKBXU010000043.1:0-2681 GCA_046313675.1 Cytophagaceae bacterium | reverse complement strand
ATTAAATCCATAACCGAGCAGATGCCTGATGGGCAATATGAAATAATTGAAAGTAAGCATCTTAAAGTGTCAGTAGGTTGGTTTGATATGCGAGTATCTGCCAGAGATCCGGGATATGAGCATAAAGATGATATAAAAAGTATTTCGCATTCTGCCGCATTTGGGGGTTTTACGGGGGTTGCCTGCCTTCCCAATACGAATCCTCCCATTCAGAGTAAAGATGTTGTTTCCTATATTAAATCTAAATCCCAGAAGGAACTGGTAGAATTCTTTCCTATAGCTGCTGTAACAACAAATCTGAAAGGGGAAGAAATAACAGAAATGATAGATCTGCATCATGAAGGAGCTATAGCGTTCTCTGATGCTGATCGGCCAATATGGCATTCGGATGTGTTTTTGAAAACATTACTGTACTTACAGAAGTTTAATGGATTAGTTATTAATCATGCCGAAGATAAGTTTTTAACGCAATCCGGTTTAATGAATGAAGGAAAAGTAAGTACAGGTTTAGGATTAAAGGGAATGCCAAAGTTGGCCGAAGAGCTTATGGTGGAGCGGGATTTAAAAATCCTGGAATACACCGGAGGGCGACTGCATTTTGCCCATATTTCCAGTCCGGCTTCTCTTGAATTAATTAAGAGTGCTAAAAAGAAAGGCTTAAATGTTACCTGTGACATTGCTGCATATCAATTGGCCTTATCAGATGCCTCTTTAACTTCATTTGATACGAACTTAAAAGTAAATCCTCCACTGCGAAGTGCTGCCGATATAAAATATTTCTGGAAAGCATTGGAAAATGATACCATTGATGCCATTGTATCGGATCATACTCCTCAGGATTTTGAAAGTAAATTTTTGGAATTTGACCTTGCCGAATTTGGTATGATTGGATTGGAAACTACTTTCTCACTGGTAAATACTTATAACAAAGGATTGGAGCTCGATAAAATAATTGAAAAGTTAACTCTTGCTCCGAGGAGAATATTAAACCTTCCTATTCCGGAACTTAAAGAAGGAGAAATCGCTAATCTTACCATCTTTGATCCTGAATCAGAGTGGGTCTTTACTGAAAAGCACATTAAATCAAAATCAAAAAATACTCCTTTTGTAGGTGTGAAACTAAAAGGATGTGTACTGGCTGTTATTAACAAAGGTCAGGTGTGTACGAATAAGGAATTTTTAGAATTTTAATAATTTTTATGGCTGAAAAGCTTGATATATCTGTAATTATTCCTCTTTTGGATGAAGAAGAATCCCTTCCGGAATTGGCCGGTTGGATTGATAAAGTTATGCAGGAACATGGTTTTCAGTATGAAATTATCATGGTTGATGATGGTAGTCGCGATAACTCCTGGAATATAATTAAACAACTCAATAAGAATAATCCTTTTGTAAAAGGAATAAAGTTTAACCGTAACTATGGTAAATCAGCCGCTTTGCATATGGGATTCAGGATATGCAAGGGAGACGTTATAATTACTATGGATGCTGATTTGCAAGATTCTCCGGAGGAAATACCTGACCTTTATAAAATGATTAAAGTAGATCAGTTTGATCTGGTGTCAGGATGGAAAAAAAAGAGATACGACCCTATTACAAAAACCATTCCCACCAAATTATTTAATTATGTAACCAGGAAAATAGCTGGAATTCATCTGCACGATTTTAATTGTGGCTTGAAGGCCTATGATAGCAGGGTGGTGAAAAGTATAGATTTGTATGGAGAAATGCATAGATATATCCCTGTTATTGCTAAATGGCATGGATTTAACAGAATAGGTGAAAAGGTAGTCCAGCATCAGGCAAGGAAATATGGTGAAACAAAGTTTGGTATGGAGCGCTTTATTTATGGATTTCTGGATCTACTTTCAATAACCTTTGTTTCCAAATTTAAAAAACGTCCAATGCATTTTTTCGGGACGCTAGGTATAGTTTCTTTTTTATTCGGTTTCTTTACCAGCATCTATTTAATTATTGAGAAATTGATCAATATTTCCAGAGGCATCATGGGGAGGGATATAGTGAATAATACCTGGTTTTATTTTGCTCTTGTTGCTTTGATAATAGGTGTCCAATTATTTCTTACAGGGTACATTGGTGAAATGATCACTATAAACAATCCTAAAAAAGACGATTACCTTGTTACAGACAAAGCGGGTTTGAAAGAAGTCTTCAGAGAAAGTATTGGGGTTTAATATTATCTATCCTCAATTATTAATTCGTACTTCTGACCAATTTCATACGTCTTTGGCTTTATTAGAAAAGGAGTTATAGCTACCCCTAATGCTAATATACCGATTGCTCTATATCTTGCAGGGCTGTCATCATAAGGTGAGCCTTCTGAAATATGGTTGGCCAATATAGCATAGTATGCCCCACCAACCAGTAGAAGACTTCCGGTAAAATAAGATACTTTATGGAATGTGGTTGGTTTCTGTATGGCTTTTATTTCTGATAACTTATAGTCTCTTAGAAGTTGATCATCTTCGTCAGGAGTATAAAAGGTAATAACTGAATCTTTAATGCTTTCTATCGTCGCTTTTATAAAAATTCCTGAATGCTTTGTCTGAAGTTGAAGCTTTCTTCCGGGTTTTAATGTACGTGTTTTTCCGGTTTCAGTATTTCTTATTGTTAAAACCTTTTGAGCAACAGACTCAGAAATAAAAAGTGTTGTAAAAAGT
>JBKBXU010000042.1:18073-19582 GCA_046313675.1 Cytophagaceae bacterium | reverse complement strand
AGTTACCGGAAAAGTCTGCCTGAAAAATAGTATTCCATAAGCGATTGTAGGAATAAAAATGGACGCAAGTTGAAAACGCCAGTCGGCATGCATTTTATCGAGGCCAAAAGCTACCAGGCCCCCTAATACAATACCACCTGGAAACCAGACATGAAAATGATTTAGTTTCTTTGTTTTCTGGTCGGGATACAATGTGGTAACAAGTGGGTTGCAAGCCGCTTCCACCAATCCATTGGCAACCCCCACAAATAAGGTAGAAATGAATAATGACCAGAAGCCGGTTGACAAAAGTGTTAGCAGAATTCCGGTTATATGCCCTGCAAAAGCAAATTTTAACAATCGTTTCATGCCCAGAAGGTCGCACAATGTACCGCCAATTATCATAGAAAGGGTAAATCCCCAGAAAGCCGTTCCAAAGACAATGCCCATGTCTTTTGGTGAAATATTGAATTCTGTTCCAAGGAAACCAATAAGGTTAGCCCGGATGGCAAAAGTCATTGCTGTGGCAATAAGAGCCAATTTGCTCGCTAAAAAAAGCCGGTCCCTATTGAGTTGCTGCTCCATTAATGAAATATAGAAGTGTTGAAATGTCGGAAAATCATTGTACGGCCAGGTATGAAAATTATATTTGTACAAATTAACTTAAAAATCTTCATCAATGGAAAGAAAAATTCGGTTTGGAATGGTTGGTGGAAGTCTGGAAGGTTTCATTGGAAGTGTACATAGAATGGCTGCCATGCTTGACGGTCAGATTAATCTGGTTTGCGGTGCTTTCAGTTCCGATCCTTTAAAATCAAAGCAAACAGGCGAACATTTGCATCTGGATGAGAGAAGGGCATATTCTTCATATCAAGAAATGATTGACAATGAAAAGTCACTACCGGAAGATTTAAGAATGGATTTTGTGGCTATTGTTACCCCAAATCATCTGCATTTTGAACAGGCCAAGCTGGCTTTGGAAAATGGATTTCATGTTTTGTGCGAGAAACCTTTGGCTTACTCTCTGGAACAGGCTCAGGAATTAGAAAAACTCGTTGATAAGACAGGCCTTTTATTTGGCCTGACACATAATTATACAGGCTATCCGATGGTCAGAGAAGCAAGGGAAATAGTCAGGAAGCAGGGTATCGGAAAAATACGAAAAGTACTTGTTGAATATCCACAAGGATGGCTCTCAGGCAGGATTGAAGAGAATGGCCAAAAGCAGGCAGCCTGGAGAACCGATCCAACAAAGGCGGGAATAAGTTGTTGCGTGGCTGATATAGGTACGCACGCCGGAAACCTGGCAGAATATATTACGGGGCTTAAAATAACAGAGGTGGCTGCAGATATTACTACCTTTGTAGAAGGCAGGCTGTTGGAAGATGATGCAAGTATCCTGATGCGCTTTGATAAGGATGCCAAAGGGGTTATGATTGTAAGCCAGGTTGCCACAGGTGAAGAAAATGAATTAAAAATAAGGGTTTACGGAGAAAAAGGCGCTATTGAATGGTTGCAGTCTGACCCCAA
>JBKBXU010000042.1:0-18063 GCA_046313675.1 Cytophagaceae bacterium | reverse complement strand
CCAAATCGACTCATTATAAAATCAGCAGACCACCCTGACCAACTATTGAAGACCGGTGCCGGTAATACATACCTTTCAAACAATGCCAACGCCCATACCCGCCTACCGGGTGGTCATCCGGAAGGATACATAGAATCACTTGCTAATATTTACCGCAATTTTTCCAAGGCTGTTTATGCCTATAAGAAAGAAGGAAAAAACGACGGTGACTTTTACGACTTCCCGGGTATTTCTGAAGGTGTTCGGGGTATGCGTTTTATTGAAGCGGTGATAGAGTCCGGAAAAAGCAATTCGACATGGGTAAAGATTTAATCGCACATCTAGCTGTTGTAAAAAGGCTCTTTGGAAAAAAGCTTTAGATTTAAAAATAAAAATATGAAAACCATAAAAGGCCCCGCCATATTTCTTGCCCAGTTTTTATCTGATGAACAGCCTTATAATTCATTGGAAAACATTTGCAAATGGGCGTCATCGTTAGGCTATTTGGGAATCCAGATTCCTTCCTGGGACAAAAGAGTTATAGACCTTAAAAAAGCAGCAGAGAGCAGTAGTTATGCAGAGGAAGTCAAAGGTATTGTACAATCGTATGGACTGGAGATTACAGAGCTTACAAGCCATTTGCAAGGGCAGCTGATTGCGGTAAATCCGGCCTACGGCCAGATGTTTGATTCTTTTGCTCCTGAAGAGGTGAAAAACAACCCTAAAGCGAGAGCAGAATGGGCCATTCAGCAATTAAAATATGCAGCACAAGCCAGCAAGAATTTAGGGCTTACGGCACATGGCACATTCTCCGGCGCCTTATTGTGGCACACCGTTTACCCTTGGCCTCAACGCGGCAAAAACGATGTCTCAGCCGGATTTAATGAATTGGCCAAAAGATGGCTTCCGATACTGAATGCCTTTGAGGAAGCAGGTGTTGATCTTTGCTACGAAATTCATCCCGGCGAAGACCTGCACGATGGGATTACCTTCGAAAGGTTTCTGGCTGCCACAAATAAGCACCCTCGTGTAAAGATTCTCTATGATCCAAGTCATTTCCTTCTGCAACAGATGAACTACCTTGATTTTATTGACATCTATAAGGATCAGATTAAAATGTTTCATGTTAAAGATGCAGAATTTAACCCTACCGGACGGTCGGGGGTTTATGGCGGTTACCAGGAATGGGTTGACAGGCCTGGCAGGTTCCGCTCTTTAGGTGACGGGCAAATTAATTTTAAGGCTATATTCAGCAAATTTGCTCAGTATGATTTCCCCGGTTGGGCGGTTCTGGAGTGGGAAGATTGCCTGAAAAACCAGGAAGATGGTGCCAAAGAGGGCGCAGAGTTTATTGCCAAAAACATCATTAGAGTTGGCAATAAAGCCTTTGACGATTTTACGGCTTAGGAGTGTATTTAATGGGTGTTAAGTTTGAAGGAGTAATTACAAGAATAGTGAAGGCGAGCAACATTGTAGTTCAGTATATTATGCTGGGATTAATTGTGTTTTTTAGTATCTTTCGTACCAGCGGGCCTTGCCTGACCGGCGGGTACGAAAGTGGTTTTAATGCAACCATAGACTATATCAGATCATCGCATAGCCATTGACAGGGTATAAAAAAATAGATCAAATATTATGCAATTAGATTGTAGAGAAATCGGAATGGTAATGACCATCGTGAAAACGTCAAAAGATACTGATGGTAAATCTTTAGAAATGGAATGGATACTTTCTCCAAATTCAGGCGGAACACCGGTTCATATTCATCCCACTGCAATAGAAACATATGCAATAATAAGTGGAGAATTAGAAGTATTTAAAAAAGATAAATGGATTACGGCCAAAGCTGGAGAAAAAATAACTATTGAAAAGGGGGAGCCTCATACCTTTAAAAATAACACTGATGAATTTGTACGGGTTTACAATACCCATCAACCGGCAATGGAGTTTGAGGGTTTCTTTAAAGGCCTTCATACGTTTGCTAAAAGCGGTCTTGTTAAAAATGGGAAAATGAATTTTAAATCAATTGTTGGGATATCAACTCTATGGACAAATTATTCAAAAGAAATAGTTTCAGTGAAGCCTCCTTCGTTTGTCATGAGAATAATGGGGTTTTACGGGAAGTTGATCGGAATAAATTTTAAATAAATTGAAACATACATCTGCTTGTACAAGCTTTAAAGCATAAAAAGGGCTCCACAAAAACATTAATACCCATCGCAAATATTTATGACGGCTATTTATTAAAGAAAACCGTACTGGTTACACGTTCTTAAAATCAGAAGCTTCAATGAAAAGTAAGGCCAGTCTACTTTGTCAAAGAATTACTTCAAATTATTTACATCAATTTTGAATAATTTGGCAGCATTTTTCCACATAATGAGCTCTTTGTTTTTTTCTTCCAGGTCTAGTTGTTTCATAAAATTAATGTAGGAGCTCATGGTGGAAATTGGCCAGTCGGTACCATAAAGTAACCATTTAGGTTCCCCTACATAAAGCATCATATTTTCAAGCTTCTCTTTCATGTAAATTTCGAATTTGTCAGAAAAGTCGCCCAATACAAGGCCGGAAAAGTCCGCGTAAACGTTTTCATTTTTATATACCACTTCCATGCAATCGATAATCCAGGGGTTGCCCACATGACAGATCACAATTTTTAATTCAGGATAATCTACTGCCAAATCATCAATATGAATGGGGTGGGAATACTTGATTTTCCCTTGGGGAGAGTACGTGTCACCAGAGTGAAACATTACAGGCACATCGTACTCAATGGCCATATCGTAAACAACTTTCAAACGGGCATCATTCGGATAAAAGGGCTCATAGCCCGGGTATAGCTTGATGCCTTTCACTAAACCTTCTTTTAGGTAATCCTCAATTTCCCTTAAATCCTGTACTTTATAATTAAGGTAGCTGATGCCTGCTACTACAAATATATTTTTCAAATGCCTGGTGGCTTCAATCACAGATTTGGTGCTGGGCCTATGTTCTGTCACCTTATAGGAAGTGAGCACCAAGGCACAATCAATATTGTTTTTTGTCATTGATTCCTGTAACCTGTCAAGGCAATCCTTGACGGAAGTTACGTTCTCTTCATGGTAGTTATTGAGATGTGTATGTACATCTATAATCATTTTTCTTTGGTTTTAAAATTGAAAATCTAAAGCAGTTTGATAAAAATAGGAAAAACCTCTTTATTGCCATAAAGAATTATTGTTATTCTGTTCTTGATTCAAGGAGAGTTCAAGCATTTAGATTACATGAATTATCCTAATATGCCTATTAATGAGGAATATAATGTTTTTTACCAAAAAGTTTAGGAAATAGACTCATTGACGTTGAGTAAATTTGAATAAAATGTTCGTAGGTGTGATAGATTGCTTTAAATGCCACTAAGGAATGTATCTTATAAAAGTTTATAAGCTTTTTTCTGTTGTTTTTCAGGTGATTGAGATTTATATTTACCGAGTTTAAAATGAAGGTATATGCTATTCGGCGAGTATATCGCGTGGTTAGGTATAATGAAATAATACAGCATGAAAAGAATATTTCTGGTATTGTTAGTCTTATCCTTTGCTTGCAAGAAGGAGGGTGATACTATTGCAGGTAGACCTTGTTCTGCTATCAATTCTTATGAGGATACATTAACTGTTGGAAATTACAGATTATTTTTGATTGCCCATATTTCACAAAACGGGAGTATCTTAGAAGTGATTGATAAAAATGATAATAAGATCAATGCTTCTTCAGAATTTTTTATTAACCTGGTTCAGCTTAAAAATAGGAATGATTGTTGGGAAACAAATAATATTTCATTAGGAATTGGGAGTTCCTCTAATGTGTATGGAGGTCTTTATAATGGTGCACCAGCTTGGGCATCTGATTCTATGACAAAAGCGATCATTCAATTGACCATATCAGGAGATAAATTTTATCTTTCTGATGAACAAGTAAATAAATAATTGTGCCCTAACTAAGTAAGCATTTGAACAATAGAAAGTTGATCCTTTACATTTCTTGCTCTTTGGATGGTTATATAGCCAAGCCTAATGATGACCTTGGATTTTTGAGCATCGTTCAAAAGGAAGGAGAAGATTACGGTTACAATGACTTTGTTGCAACGGTAGATACAGTAATAGTTGGGCGTAAAACCTATGATTGGGTTGTTGGACAAGGTTATGAATTTCCACATACAGATAAAGATTCATATATTATAACCAGAAAGGAACGCCCAAAAGAAGGGAATTTGACTTTCTACAATGGCAATTTAAAGACTTTGGTTACAACCTTAAAAGCAGAAAGCGGTAAGAACATCTTTTGTGACGGTGGAGCAGAAATAGTGAATCAATTGCTGACTGAGAAACTGTTTGATGAACTAATTCTTTCTATTGTCCCAATTTTGGTTGGTGAAGGGACGAGATTATTTAAAAATGGAAGGCCAGAACAAGAGCTTGAACTCATTTCAACAAAAAGTTTTGAAAGCGGGCTAGTTCAGTTACATTACAAAATGAAAGAACAGTAGAACCAAGATTCTACTAAAGCCTGATTGTTTTCTTGCTTATTATTATCTTAGAAAATATTTCAGAATATCGAGGAATTTCTAAAGACAAAATTTTAGTGATTGAACGCCCTAACAAAGGAGATCGCAGGAATAAGCCAGGGTATAAAATTTACATTGAAAAATTAAAACCATGATTCTGGGAACCGGAACCGATATAGTAGAAGTAGAACGCATTCAGAAAGCCATTGAAAAGAATGACCATTTCAAGCTTAGGGTATTTTCTACGGTCGAGATCGCATACTGTGAGCAAAAAATAAACAAATACGAAAGTTATACCGGACGTTTTGCGGCTAAAGAAGCATTCTTTAAGGCATTGGGCAGCGGATGGAGAGGTAAACTCTCTTTTTCGGAAGTATCAGTGGAAAATAACGAGCTGGGGAAGCCTTCTATTTTTCTTAGCGGGGAAACCGCCAATGCTGTGGAAGGTTCCGCTGTCATCCATGTTTCGATTTCCCATACTAAAGATTTTGCTACAGCGATTGTCATTATTGAAAAACCATGATGCCTGAAATACAAAGACCGGTTATTGAAAAAATTAAACTCTATTAGGGTAAAGGCTTTTCATCAACATCATAAAAGAAAAAGAATTAAATAAAGCAATGAAACAAGCCGAACTAATCCTTGGCGCACTGGTATTAGGTGCTATAGCAATGAGTTTACTACTTCTCCCATTAGCGGGTGTTATATTGGTGCTATGCCTGTCATCACTTTCCATGATGTACATGGCGCTGAGCTTTGCCTTACTCAATGGAATTCGTTTGCGAAAAATGTTTGACAGTGATTCTTATAAAAGCATTTCTACACCCCGAATTATCGGAGCAGTCCTAACCGGATTTGCCTTATCAATTACCGCAGTGGGGATTATGTTTAAATTGCTCAGCTGGCCAGGTGCCTCGGCAAATTTAAGTGTGGGGATAGCTGGTTTGTTTATTGCACTTGTGGTAGGCCTGGTACGTTTTCTGAACAAGCGGTCACCTTTTTATATAAATCTCTTTAAAAGAATAGCCGTCTTCGGAGGGTTAGGTTTACTTCTACTTCTTTCTCCCGAATATGCCTGGTTAAAGATGAAATACAGAGAACACCCGGAATACGTGGAAGCGATCAGGCAGGCAAACGCTGATCCGACAAATGCCTTATTACAACAACGCCTAAAAGATGAAAGAGAAAAGTTGGAAAACAGAAATAGATAGGCAGACAAATTTAATTTCTTTTGAATAAGAGAATGGATGAACATCTTCAGTCCCTCCTAAAATCATTTACCGGCGCAAATGCTATACACGAAATAGGGCTTATACAAAACCTGTGGAGCGATTACGGGCAGATCGTACGATATGGACTAAAGGGTTCATCTGCTGAAAGTGTTATCGTAAAGCATGTACTTTTCCGGGTGCCTGAAAATCACCCCAGAGGGTGGAATTCCGGCCATTCTCATCAAAGAAAGCTTCGTTCCTATCAGGTTGAAACCTACTGGTATAAAAAGTACAGTTCCCTCTGCGACGAAAACTGCAGAATTCCGAAATGTCTGGGTGCCGAAATACGGGAAGATGAAATGCTATTGGTACTGGAAGACCTTGATGCGGCAGGATGTCCTGTAAGAAAAACGCACCTTAGTTGGCCTGAAATAAAAACCTGTCTTAGCTGGCTAGCAAATTTTCATGCCACCTTCCTGCAAAAAGAGCCTGAAGGCTTATGGGAAACCGGGACCTATTGGCACTTGGAAACACGACAGGAAGAATGGGTTGTACTTGAAGATAGCAATCTAAAAACCTTCGCCGGCAGGATTGATCAGAAACTTAAGGAAACAAAATTCCGAACCTTGGTTCATGGTGATGCCAAACTGGCAAATTTTTGTTTTTCAGAGGATGGCAAGAAAGTGGCTGCCGTAGACTTTCAATATGTAGGAGCAGGATGTGGAATGAAAGATGTAGCTTATTTTATCGGAAGCTGCCTGAATGAAAAGGACAGCGAAGCTATGGAAGCAGAGATTCTACACAGTTATTTTGCGGAACTCAAAAATGCAGTTATCAGTAAAGGCTTAACCATTGACCACCAAAGCCTGGAAGAAGACTGGCGAAACCTCTACCATATGGCGTGGGCAGATTTCCACCGATTTCTCAAAGGCTGGAGTCCGGGACACTGGAAGATCAACAGTTACAGTGAGCGGATTTCCAGAGAGGTGGTTTTAAAACTTCAAAATGAAAAGGCATGATTTTATCTTCTGAACAGTTAGCAGAAATAAACAAGCTCGCCATTGGTGCAGCACAAGAAGCAGGCCTGATTATTAAAGAATACGCTCAAAAAAATCTGATTATAGAAAAAAAAGCCGGAGGAGATACCCTTGCCTCGCAAGTCCTTACTGAAGTTGACGGCTTATGTCAGGAGGTAATACTGCGTAAGCTATGGCCAAGCCCTCAGGAATATGATTTTGGTTTGCTGACAGAAGAACAGGAAGACGAAAAAAGCCGATTTGAGAAAGATTATTTCTGGTGCATTGATCCTTTGGACGGAACTCTGCCATTTATAGAAAAGAGAGCCGGATATTCTGTTTCTATAGCATTGGTTTCAAAGGAGGGCATTCCCCAAACCGCTGTAGTCCTGGATCCTGTCGGAGGAGATTTGTATCGTGCAGTAAAGGGAAGCGGTGCATTCAAAAACGGGGAAAGCATTAGCATTTCAAAAGCTAAAAAGAACCAGGATACCTTTACTCTGATTTGTGATCCGGGATTTTCGGATCATACATTTTTTAAGGACACCATTCAGTCACTTGAACAAAAAGCTGCTGAATGGGAATACTCCGGATTATCTGTCCGGTTTGCCGGTGGCGCAGTAATGAATGCCCTGTGGGTTTTGGAAAATGCTCCGGCATGTTATTTTAAGTTTCCCAAAAAAGCAATAGGTGGTGGGTGTATATGGGATTATGCTGCAACGACTTGCATTTACAATGAATTAGATGCCAAAGTTTGTGATTTTAATGAACAGCCCCTGGCCCTGAACAACCGGGATTCTACCTTTATGAATAAAAACGGAGTTATTTTCAGTACAGACGTGGAGATTAGCCGGTATATAGTTTCTTTATTTGAGGGATTTTCAACTAAGGATTAAAGTGGAATGCTTTTCTGTAATGCCTGTTTTTAAAGAAATGGGTAAAATATGAATTGCGACTAGTCGTGCCTTATGAGCAATAATTTTCCATACCTTTATTTGCATGACAGTATTCAAAGTTTTCAAGTATTATCAAAAAGTAATCTTCCAGAATAAATATATTGCTCCAGGTGGGTAGCTACAAAAGGTTAGATAAAAAGAAAAAGAAAGTAGCTTTTAAAATTATTTTTTCGTTATTTAATTAGGTAAAGAGCTTAAAGCTATGATTAGAAAAACAAAATTAATAAAAACTCTTGATGATCTTCCTGAAGAATTCTCTATAGATGAACTTGTGGATAGATTAATTATAATCCAAAAAGTGGAAGAGGCACAAAAGCAGTCTCAAGAGGGATTGAAATATTCAGAAGACCAAGCAAAAGACATGGTTAAAAAATGGTCCAAATAATTTGGGTTAAACGGGCTATTCAAGATTTAAATGAGATTGCTGGATATATAGCAAAAGATAGTCCCAGATATGCCGATTTAACAATTGAAAAAATATTTGATAAAACTCAAATATTGAAAGAATATCCTGAGATTGGGAGAGTTGTCCCTGAAATAAACGATACTAGAATCAGGGAATTAATTGAAGGACGATATCGGATAATTTACGAAATAAATAACCCGGAACAGATTGAAATTTTAACAGTACATCATAGTTCAAAGCTTCTAAAATCATAATTGCCTCTATTAAAAAGACCCTCGGGGGCCGAAGCTGTTGATTCATGAGGAATAATTATTAAAGAAATCTCTACTGATGACCATACTGGTTCTTCTTGCATTATTGTCCCTTATACTTTATTCACTAGCATTAAGAAAAGGATTCAGATGGGGGGATTTACGGCCGAGTCGCTATCCTAATAACCCGGATATAGCGCCTATGAATATCCTCACCAGGATATCTTTCACTTTATTTAAATTCTCTTCTTTTGGATTTATACTTTTATATATTTTAGTTTTAATAATTGTAGGAGGAGCAGGGCATAGTGTAGGTGATTCCGCTTCTTTTTTTGGAGTAGTTGCGTATTCTGTTTTGCTATTTCTACTCATAAGTTATTTTCAGAAACTAGTAGAATCAGGAAAACAAATTGGAGTTAAGATTAAAGTTTGTTTTGCGGTATTAGTTCTGCCGGCAATTTTTGTTTCATTGGTGTTTTTGGCCGCACTATTATATCAGAGAATTGAAATTGGAATAATTTTTATAGTTCTGGTTCTTTTCATTGTTCTGAAGCATGTTTTGTTTAGCAAATACATTTGAACAGATTGTGTTATTTTAGAAGAGTTTATTATAGTTGATTATTCGGTAACAGATTTAAAATACAGTTTGGTCTACTAGCGGCAGGTAGTAAACAGTTTTAAAAACGCCCTTGCCATAACCACTAATTCCAGGCAAACCACATATATAATGGATTAAAAAAATGAGTGTATTTACTTTCCATCTCGCAAAAACAACCGTTAAATTTGCTCTTAAGGCATTTTGGAATCCCCCTAAACCTGAAAATGTTCCCGGATTAATTCACGCTGAATGCATGACAGCTATGACATTAGGTTCTCCAATACTTTCATCTTCACGGATGTTATTTAGACAAGTTGCTGTTTTTGCACAATGGGAAGATGAAAAAGCTATTGATAATTTTTTGGGGAATGATGATTTCGGAAAAACCCTTGCAAAAGGATGGCACACCCGCTTATTATATGTGCGACAATGGGGAAGGATAAATGAATTTGTAATCCCAAAAGATGTTCACGAATTAGATGATCCCAATGCACCGGTAGTTGCAGTTACTCTTGCTCGTATGAAACTATTTCAGGTTCCCAGGTTCATTCATTGGGGAAGACCGGTTGAAAAGTTAGTCCGTGACCATCCAGGAATTACTTTAGCTTTGGCAGCAATTAGACTTCCACGAACTGTTTCAACGTTTTCAATATGGAAATCTCAGAAAGAAATGCTTGAAATGGTTCATGGCCATAGTTCAGTTCCTCAGCCCAAACGTCATGCTCAAGCAATGAAAGAGAGGGAAAGGAAAGATTTTCACTATCAGTTTACAACCCTGCGTTTTAAACCAATCGCAGAATTTGGTACATGGGAAGGTTGCGCCAATATTATTCCAAATCTTATCATTAGATGATTAGAACGAGGTTAGCTTATCCCGGGCAAAAGTTTCAAGATTGGTTTACTCAGCAATGGGCAATTTTTTGGGGTAAACGAATTGAGCCGGAAACAATGCCTTGGTTGATGGGGCCGTTTGGAAAACCAGGGGTAATAGCCGATGATTTTGTTAATAAGATTGCGGAAGAGGAAGGTTTAATTATCGAAAGAAACACTACATCCCATGGTCTTATATTTTCAATTAAAGAACTGAAATTATCTGATGCAGAATCCGCCCGTCTTTCACAAAAAGTTATAGATTTCTACGAAACAACAGGCCTTTACAATTTAACATTCTCTGTAAAGTGGAATCCTTTATTTAAGATTTTTGGGAAACTAACCAAATATTTATTCAGCAACCGACTTGAACAGCTAAACATCCCAACAAACAAAGTAGAAGGTTCGCAACAAATAAACAGTGAAATAATCACGCTTTCAGATCCTAAATCCGGACAAGTGAAATACACGGTTTGGTATCGAACCTTCCAGGCAACCGGACAAGTACTGTACTCCGGAGTATATACTACTTGTACACTACCCTCAGGAAAAGCTTGTGTCAAAGCGGTGTTTCCTTTGCCAAATGGGAATGCTACAGTCATAATGTCGCCAAGTGTCGGACCAAATGGTGAACTTCGCCTTGACGCCTCTGGAAAAAAGTTTGGTGATCCTGGGTTTTATTTCTTACTCAATGATTCTAAGGGAGACTTTTGGTCTCAATACATAAGCTCATTTCGTGACCAATTAAATGTCTGCTGCCATGAAGGAAACATTATTGCAGAACAGACATTAACGTTATGGCATTGCCGTGTTCTTAGATTTAATTATGAAATACATTACAATAAACCAACATACAAAAATATGCATAGTGCATAGTTATTCCTACGGCACAGACTAGGCCCTCGCTATCAGTGATGCGCATGTGCCCAGGAAGTTTAATAAAAAACCGGTATAAGGACAAACTTAAATATATGACTATAATAGGATTGATATTGCTTTTATTAGGAGGCCATTTCTGGTTTAAAAAACAGGAACTTTATTTGAATTTTATAAAAAGGACTAAAGGAATTTTTAATTCTCACGATTCTTTTACCATCTATTGGAATTTGTCACCACAAGAATTGCATGAAAACTATCTTGATTTATTAAAAATTGCTATTCCAATTGCTTTTCCGGTTAACAAAACAGACAATGATTTTAATAATGCTTTAATTAAAAATATCAGAATTTATGCGCTTTTGTCAAGTTTATTCATAGTTTTAGCTTATTCATGTTTTTTAGTTTTCTAGACCTATAGTTTAACCCTCCGCTGGCGCACATCGCATCGTGCCAACAATAATCAATGAAAATCCTATCGGCTTGGCGCTTTCAATTGTCTGAACCAGGATTTTCAAGATGAGAGGATTTACAGGATTTCAGCGTACACAGCAGGAATAATGTGTATTTCATTGGGAAGTTTCGGCTTGTAGGTCAGGCTGTATGGCACTCCATTAAAAGGATGTATTAGAATATTTTCAAGTGGCTATAAAACCTTTGATAAATTGAATCGCCCGCTTTAATGAAATTTTCAGGAGTTAAGCCCACCACTTTTTTAAAATCTTTAATCATATGTGAATGGTCGTAATAATTCTCTTTCACTACAACATCAATCCAATCAATCGTATCATTTGGCACCTTAATGGAATCAATTACAGCATTTACCCTGCATAAGCCGGCCAATTTTTTTGGAGACAAGCCAACCAGCTCATGAAAGCAACGAGTCAAATGCTTTTGACTAATATTATATTTTTGTAAATAATTAGCAATTTTCACCTGCCCCTTATTCGCAATAATGTCAGAAGCTAGTAATTCCACCAAGTAAGATTTACTTTTGTAATTGTCTAATTTTTTCATAAGATAGCTTTTTAATAAACTTACTTGTTCATGGAACTGTAGCCCCAAAAGCTTTTCTTCTAAAGCAGGTTCAAAAACATCGTTAACATTTACAATTTGCTTATAGAATTCTTTAGAAGGGATTTTAGTGAACGGATACAACCCCCAGGGATGAAATGATATGCCTACCATGTCACACCCGTTTGATTGAACAATTTTCAGGTATTGAGACTGCTGCCCCTTGACGATGCCATTTTGGTATAAAAAATCTTTATTATCTCTTCGATTTTTAAATGCAGTACCAAGATTAAAAAGCACATGGAAATCACCATTGGGAATGTCTCTTGTTATAATTTCTTTATGGTTTGGCAAATCACAGGACATTCGCCAAAAAGACTTGACAAAATGTGATAAGTGATCCGAAGGATGTGTTTCTAAAAATTGCATTTTGATCCTTTGCTCAAATTTACGGAATCTCCTTTAGAAAAAAATGCTTCTACAAAAATGACAGTTTTTTACAATGAGATCCGAAAACCAAACTTGATATTGCACTTATAAATATGTATTGGCCGCTTATAGACAAATTATACTTTTATCTATGAAGCCATTTTTCAAAAGTATGTATTTAAAGTCAAACTTATTGGACAGATTACCAAACAATACGACTATACCTTTTATTTATAGTTTTTTGCTTGACCAGTTTACTTCTTGATTTATGAAAGATTTACTTTTAAAAGAACATTCAATTACAACTTCCATTATTTTACACCTTTTACCGGGTTTAATAGCAGGTGCTGTATTTTTTGTGTCAGCAAGTTTTTTAAAACAGAATGGCAAGCCTTTGGTTTTTGCTTACCACATAGAAACCTTTTTTGTATTACTCCCACTTTTAATTGGCACTTTGATTTGGTTGGGAAAAGAAAGCATTGGAAATCAGGCTCATTTAACCCTTAAAGAATATTTAATATACATAAGTACTGGATTGATCTGGGCGGTATTGGTTTTTATTTTGGTGGGGCAATTTTTCTCTGATTTATTACTAAAAAAAGTATTCTTTTTCCTTCCAGAATGGCTAACAAATATCCAATTGATCCCGGAAGAAGCCACTCACTCTAAGAAAACAATAAGGATTGCCTGGATATTGACGCTGGTATTGACCTCAATCCTTGCGCCAATTGCAGAAGAGGTTTATTTCAGAGGCTTTCTGTTGCCAAAAATTCGTTATCTGGGGATCTGGGCACCTATTTTAAGTACTGTCCTGTTTGCTTTATATCATTTTTGGACTCCCTGGCTATTTATAGTTAGGGTAATAGCTGTTTTCCCTATGATTTATTTTAGTTGGAAAACTGGTAATATGTACATTGCCCTATGGGCTCACCTATTATTAAATCTAATTGGAGACTCAGTACTAACAATACCAAAAGTATGGAACTAAAAACTGCTTTTGCGGCATTATTCTTATCTTTTATGTCCTTAAATCCTTCATGTGCCCAAAATATAAAACCAGAATTTGTTATGATCAATGGGCATCAGCAGTGGATTTATTATATTGGCGATGACACAAGCAAGCAAGTTATATTGTTTCTGCATGGAGGACCAGGTACCCCAGAAACACCATTTTTAGTAAAATATAATCAGAATTTAAAAGAAGACTTTATTGTCGTTTGTTGGGAGCAACGAGGTGCCGGAAAATCCTACAACAAAAAGATTCCTGACAGTACGATGACCATTGATCAATTTGTTGAAGATTGCCATGCAGTAACCCAACACATAAAGAAAAAATTTAATTTCCAGAAAATCTACCTTATGGGCCATTCATGGGGAACATTGATTGGGATAAAATCAATAAAGAAATATCCACATGACTATCTTGGATATTTTGCTTTAGCTCAAATATCCAATACCTTGAAAGAAGAACAAGTTACCTACCAATGGTTAATAAATCAATCTCAATATGAAAACAACAGAAAAGCTCTTCGTCAACTAAACGAAATAGGGTGGCCATCAGAAGAAAACAGGTATTCACTTAAGCAGGTATTCATTAAAATCAAATGGGTAAATTATTATGGAGGTGCGGCTTTTTACCAAGATCCAAAAGGTTACAAAAAACTTGTTAAAATTGTTATAACAACGCCTGTTTACAATTTTCGGGAAAAACTTAAATACCTAAAAAGTGAAAAGTTTTCACTTGATCATTTACATGATGAAATAATGACCCTTGATCTTTTTGAGGAAGTAAATACCCTAAACGTGCCCATTGTTTTCATTCACGGGACAGGAGATTATCAGGTTCCTTTAGTTGTAGCAAAAGAATATTATTATTTTATTAATTCCCCGTACAAAAAATTTATCGAGTTTAAGAATTGTGCACACGGCCTGCTTATTGAACAACCGGAAAAATTCAAAAAAACCATTCTGGAAGAGGTTGAAAGTATTAACGCCATTAGCCGTTAAGGCTTTATTGAACATCCTAATGCCGCAATGGTGCCAGTATTGATATGGCTCAAATGATATACATTGTGAGTACGAATCTTCCGTAGTAACAGATTTAATAAGGTGTTCTGAAGCCCACCCAACTTTTGACCTCTGACCTACTCCAAAAATTCCTCATACTCTTTCTTCGCCCGCTCTTCCATAACTTTTACACTATCCTTTTTTGTCAATTCTCCCAAATAATAAGAGTAAATACTATGAGTTTCATAAATAGTTAATTTAACCTGGAACATGCAATATTTTTGCTCCTCATAACGAATCCATTGCATAACCAGGTTTATAGGATAAAATAAGTGAAAATTCGTGATAAAAAATAGTAAAAGCCTAAGTGTGTTTTAATAAATAGATTTAAATCTGCTTAAATATATTATATTTGTTGTAATAAGTATATTTATGAGTAGATTAAATCTTATTCCAACAGAAAAAATAGTCGAACGCTTGCGCTACGAGAACCCTTGGTGGGTGAGTAAGCAAATACCGGAGGCATACCGAACAATGTCAAAGCGTTTGTATTTCGATTTGTTTTATCCATTTGTAAAAGAAAAAAATGTCCGTAGGGCATTGGTATTAATGGGGCCAAGGCGTGTTGGTAAAACCGTAATGTTGTTTCACAGCATTCATCAGTTGCTGGAAGAAGATATCAATCCTCAGCAAATATTTTTTATAGGTATTGACAACCCTATATATGTGCATTTGAGCTTAGAAGATATTTTATCACTGTGCAAAAAATCGCTCAATCTTTCCCATCTGAATGGATGTTTTGTGTTTTTTGACGAAATACAGTATCTCAAAGATTGGGAACGTCACCTGAAAGTATTGGTAGATTCTTACCCGGACACCAAATTTATTGTGTCGGGTTCTGCGGCTGCTGCTTTAAAATGGCACAGTACCGAAAGTGGTGCCGGGCGTTTTACCGATTTTATGTTGCCACCGCTCACTTTTCAGGAGTATATTTATTTAAAAAAACTGAATCACCTCATTCACAATGCTACGATAGAATATGGAGATAAATCTATTCCATATTGCCTGACCCATGATGTAAAAGCATTGAACAAAGAGTTTGTTCATTATTTGAATTTCGGAGGTTACCCGGAAGTGGTGTTGTCGGAAAAAATTCAAAGTGATATGGGACGATATGTAAAAAATGACATTGTAGATAAGGTGCTGCTAAGGGATTTGCCCAGCTTGTATGGGATTAAAGATGTACAGGAATTAAACCGTTTTTTTACCTATATAGCGTACAATACAGGCAATGAATTTTCTTACGAAACGATGTCGAAAGAAAGCGGAATACAAAAAGACACCTTGAAAAAATATTTAGAATATCTGGAGGCGGCCTTTCTCATTAAAGTCTTAAACAGGGTTGATGTCAATGCTAAGAGGCTGAAAAGAGTTACCAGCTTTAAAGTATATCTCACCAATCCTTCATTGCGTACCGCCTTATTTTCACCCATCTCAGAAACCGATAGTGAAATGGGCAATATGGTAGAAACTGCTGTGCTTTCGCAATGGATGCACCGTGAAAAACTCGATTTAACCTATGCTCGCTGGAAAGAAGGCAGAAAGGAAGGCGAAGTGGATTTGGTTTTAGTTGATGATAAAAAATTCAAACCAGTTTGGGGTGTAGAGATAAAATGGAGCAATCGATATTATGAAAAACCAAAGGAGTTAAAAAGTTTAGCTCAATTTTGCAAGGCTAATGGTTTTGAAAAAGCTCTGGTAACTTCCATTGACCAGCAGGGAGTAAAGAAATTGGAATTATTGCAGTTTACATTTTTACCTGCCTCTGTGTACACCTACAATATTGGTAATATAACATTGAAAATGAAAACGGGATATTGAAGGTGATTAACACTAATAAGTTAAATGAAAACCAGCTTTAAATCAGCCGAGCGAATTGAAATAAATGCCCCCAATTTTTTTTTATCAGGCAGCATATATAAGTTTGCGTAAACGAGGTTTTAAGGGTTTAAATCAAACTTTTTTAAGGTAAAACCGGTAGACACTTTTATGGACTTGAAACGAATGAACCAGAAATTTTTTATTGCCATTTTTGGGTAACCAGCTTGTTAATTCCAGTTTTCCTGCCGTGCGAACTATAAAAAAATGAGTATCGGCAACACAGAGTTTGACAGAATCTAAAACCAAGAACAAATATATATGGATAAACAATGGCTTGACAAATCGGAATATCCATTTAAGGAAAATTATTTTGACATAAACGGTCACAAGCTTCAATATATTGATGAAGGGCAAGGTGAAACAGTATTATTTGTTCACGGAACACCTTCATGGAGTTTTGACTTTCGTAACATTATTAAGAACTTAAAAATAAATTTCCGTTGCGTAGCTTTTGATCATATTGGTTTTGGGCTTTCTGATAAACCTGAGGTTTATGATTACTCAACACAAAATCACAACAAGACGCTTGAGAAGTTTATACTTGAAAAGCAATTGGAGAATATTACCCTGGTGGTTCACGACTTTGGAGGGCCTATTGGATTGAGTTACGCCATCGAACACCCTGAAAAAATAAAGAATTTAGTTATTCTCAACTCGTGGCTGTGGAGTAGTAAAGACGACCCTGACTTTGTAAAAATGAGTAAAATATTGAAAAGCCCCTTGCTTCCATTCCTGTATAGATATTTAAATTTTTCACCCAGATTTATATTGCCCAGATCTTTTGGTGACCATAAACTTCCAAATCATATAAAAAGACAATTTACCAAGCCATTTAAGAATAAGAGACAACGAAATGGAACGCTGGCATTTGCCAGGTCATTGCTGAACGACCAGGATTGGTTTGAAGATCTTTGGAATAAAAGACAGACTATTTCAACTAAACCAACCCTGTTTATTTGGGGTCTAAAAGACCCCGTTATTAAACCACATTATTTGGATAAATTTATTTCAGGGTTTACAAACTCAAAGGTAGTCAGGCTTGATAAAAGTGGACATTTTCCTCAAGAAGAAGAACCTGAAATAGTATCCAAGGTAATACTCGACTTTTTGACAGAAAAGAAAAACAACAGCTAAAATCTACACATATATGCTATCTATGAAATTTCCTGAAAAAATAGAATACAACCCGGTTTACCAAAAATATATTGACCTTGTAGGTGAAGAAGATTTTTTTGCACAATTTGATAATATCACAAATGAAACGGTTGAATTGTTAAACTCAATAAACAAGGAGCAATTAAATTATAAATATGCAGACGGAAAATGGACAATAAAAGAGGTTTTGATGCATGTTATTGATACAGAAAGAGGGTTTTCTTATAGGGCTATTGTGTGTTTAAGAAAGGATGATAAAACACCATTGTATGGAATGGACGAAGATTTTTATGCAAAAAACGTAAATGTTGCAAATAGGGATATTCAGAGTATGCTTGAAGAATTTAAAATTGTAAGAAAAGGATTTAGAATATTGTTCGAGAATTGTACTGACGAACAATCTGCATTTTTAGGAAATGGAATTGGGCATAAAATTTCAGCAAGAGCTTTAGGTTTTATTTCTATAGGACACACTAAACATCATTTAAATATTATAAAAGAAAGATATTTAAATAACTAGAAGAAAAAATACCTTAGTAGCTAACAGGGAGAACGTTTTTTTCATTATAAAATGAAAAGGAATTGTTGATAAGCAGAAACTGATTATGAGATTTATGGATCAAAAACTTCCATTATCTTAATCACAAGATCTGATCATGAATGGGAATGTTTTGTAGAAAACATTGAACCATACAAGATAGAAATTTAAAAAAATAAGTTGATACCCAGAACAGCCCATTAACAAAAAAAGCCAGACCTAAGCCTGGCTTTCCACTTGAGCATAATTCATAAAACCTGTTCAAAAGCTCAC
>JBKBXU010000041.1:13784-19586 GCA_046313675.1 Cytophagaceae bacterium | reverse complement strand
GGGGGTAACACCTAATGGTACAAGTATATTAATACCATCATTTTGACTTCCTCCAAGATAGGTAGATGCCAATAGTTGAGAACCATCAAAGCTTAATTGGGAAATTATGAGGTCAGAACCATTGGTATAAATAGTTCCAAGGCCATTTTCTAAATCAAGATAGGTGCCTCCATTAAATGTGCTGTCAAACGCATCGTCCGTTGTAGGATAATTAGTAGAACTGGTTGTACCTAAAATATACAGTTCATCATTGCTGTTTACAATGAGGCTGTGAGGCATCTCATCGCTGTTGCCTCCTATGTAAGTGGAGTAGATGCGCATTGTCCCCGTGGTATCGTATTTCGTAATGGCAATATCTACGATTCCGCCATTGAATGTGCGATCATACGCACCTAAGGTGGTTGGGTATTGCGTGCCGAAGGCGGTGCTTCCGGAATATAAAAAGCCATCGGAATCAAATGTTGCCGTGTATCCAAAGTTATTGGAAAAAGAACCCGAGAAGGTTGAAAACATCAGCTCAGGGTCGATTATTAGCTCCAGTTCCTGGTTATACCCATGGGGAAAATGAAATTGAAGTCGGTTGTTTACTAAAAGAAATTCACATGGAATAGGTGTTTTTTTGCCATTAATAATTTGGTAGGCAAAAGGCTTTTTCTCTATTATTTCCCCAATTGAAGTAGTAATTATCAGGTTGCCGTCTCTTAATAACAAGTTATCAGCTCCGGTAAATTCCATCAAGATGTTTTTGGGATTAGCACCTACCTTAACTATAAAATCATATTTTAGATTACTTGAATTAGAATAAACCGTTAAGTCAATGGAGTTATAAATCTCATGGTAGTGTACAATCTTGTACGCTCCTGCCTTTGACGCCCATTGACGTTTGTCATTGCCCAGAAAATAATTATAATATTGATCCTGTTTTTCGCCTCCGGATACTTTAAGGTTAGGATTTGATTCTATAAAGTTGACTTTGAAGGCATGACCTTTTAAACGAACTTCTTTTTTCACTTCACCTTTTTGTGGTGCTTCTTTTTTTGCCTGGGCGTGTTCAGTGAAAGGATTTTCCCACAAATGATAGGTTATCCCCCCCTTTTCCAAAAAAGCCGCCCCCCCCGGCACATCTGCTTTGTACAGTACCTGCGAAGGCCATTGTCCTTTATTTTCTATATACTGAAGATGGGAGGAGGGTATAGAATGTGCCATCGCCAAAAGCGATGTCAATGACAATAACATCAAAAGGAGTATTTGCCTCATTCTCTGTTTTTAATATTAGAATATCAATATAAAATTAAAATATTTTTAGTCATAATAAAAATTTCTTGATTGCATTGACATAAATTCATTACATGTATCAACATTTATTTGTGCAATTTTCGTATTATTCCAAATAAACGATATTTATCACCGATGAAGTCCCTTCATACATTAGGGTTTTTGCTGTGCTTGCTGTTCTTACTATTTTCGAATAACGTAAGTGCTGCGAATCAGGATAGTCCCGGCTTACCTTTATCCGAAGACTCTTCGGATACGAAGAAAGGATTTCTTGGATTACCCTTGTTTTATTATACACCTGACACTCGTTTTGCCTTCGGAGGGCTGGGGGTATACTATTTCAAAATCGATGGTGATTCGGGTAATTCTACCAGGTTGTCGTATTCAAAACTGCTTATTGATTACACCCAAAATCGCCAACTGGATGTCTGGGGCTCATGGAACATATTTCTAAAAGATGAGAAATTCTTTCTGAAAGGAGAGGTGCGATACCGGAATTTTCCGGATAAATTCTATGGCATAGGAAACCGGACTGAAGACGGGGAAATGGAACGTTATGATTACAACCTTGTAAGTTTTAAAAAGCTGGTGCTGAGAAAAGTTAAACCACACCTGTTTATGGGTGCCGATATGCAGATGATTTATACCTACAAGTATCATATAGAGTCTGACAGAAAGCTGGCATCCGGCCAGGTTACCGGTGCCGATGGGGGTCTTACTTCCGGCCTTGGTTTGGTAAGTTTGTATGACAGCAGGGATAATGTGGTTTATCCTATGGAAGGACGGTTTTTTGAAGTTTCTTCCTATTTCTATGGGGGTTATTTGGGGAGTGAATTCAGGTATACCAATGTGAACGTTACTTACAACTATTATATAAATGTCTTTAAAAGAGCCGTTATAGCGACTAACTCGGTTGCTAATTTTAACTTTGGAAATCCTTCTTTTATAGCCATGGCCTTTGCGGGCAACGATGATATACTTAGAGGATACGCCAGAAACCGTTACCGGGATCATAATTTTATTGGCACCCAGGTGGAGTTTCGAACACCACTTTTCTGGCGCATAGGTATGGCATGTTTTGCCGGTGTGGGAGATGTATTTAACCAGTTTGATGATGTCCGCTTCAATACGCTGAAATATTCCTATGGTGCAGGCTTGCGTTATACCGTCAATAAAAAAGAACACTTAAATTTACGCTTTGATTACGGCTTTGGCCGCGGCCAAAGTGGGTTTTATATTATGATTGCGGAGGCTTTCTAGCTTTGGTATATAATGCATACGAGGTAAGTCGTTCTGAGAGCTCCTGGATTATATGTTTTCCATATTCAGCTCTTTCATTTCCTCTTTGCTCTTCTTCAATAATCATTCTTTCAATCTCATAGTACGATTATTAAATTTGAGTTAAATCAAAGGCATATTTATAGCTAATAACATTTTTATCTTTCTCATTATTCTTCCAAGCATCTTCTAAGTGACTAATCTCTATTATGTCATTTGTTGTGGATTGATTAAATGCTTTGGAAACTTTTTCTAAAACAGAAATTTCGGCTTCAGTAAATAATTTATAATTGAAAGGTCTGTCTTCTCTTGCTTTAAATTTTTCTCCTGTATAGCCATGCGGGAACTGAATGTAATAAATATCAATTACATCATTGTTCGCTAGATATTCAAAAACACTTTGGAAATTATTTGGCACAGGTCCTTTGTTTATTGCTTTATACCTTACCCCACTTATTGAAAAGCAACTTTCTTTGAACATTAAAAAATCTGCATAAAATAGTAATTTGTTCATCTTAGTTTTGAACGGTTCCATTTGTTCAGAAAAGAATACAACCATTTCAGTAAATTTTTCAAAATTTGGATTTCGATATCCTGAATATATATCTGCTAAGTGACTGCCGAGTAAATAATCTTTAAGATTTATATTGAAAATATTACGCTTTCTTTCCTCAACTAAGCTTTGGGCTGTATTTACACATTTTGTTTTTGTTTTTTCGTCTAGTGATTCACATAGTTCTACGATATCAATAAACTTCTTAGGATCATCAACCATTTGGATTAATCGTGCATTTGAAACACTTGGCATCTCACCTGCCTCATATTGACGATATGTATTTGTGCCAAAGCCTAATATTGCAGACATCTTAGATGCTGGCAAATCATATTTTTCACGGATTTTTGTAATTTCATCTGGAAAGGGAATATTGTTTAAATCACGATATTGATTGTATACCTGATTCATATTCACTTCATCAAATGAAGTTGTTGTAAATTGTTCTCCACTATCTTCACATTTGTAATAATGAAAAACAACTTCAAATGCCTCTTTTCGAAATTCGATTGACCTTTTTTCTTTTGTCAATATCATTTCTTTACCTGTTATTGGACTTTTCATATCATTTCTTTTAAAGGATAGTGTATTTTATATTCTGCTAAATGAAAGGAAATACAGATTACGCTGCATCCTGATGCGCCTAGCGTAATTTTGATATAGACTTCTTTGTTTTTAATTATTTTACCAAATACCCACATGTTAGATCCATTATAAAGCTTTTCTTTTAGCGGACCTTCGCTATAGTCTTTAGTTTCTAATAATTCTAAGATTTTCTTGCGTTCTATTGGGTCGAAGTTCTAAGTCTATAAGAGTTTGTGCATTTTTGCCACGATCGTCTCGGAAAAGTACATCCCAAACCCCCATTTTGTCGTTGAATTCTCTTAAAAATAACGCTACGTCTTGTTCTGTAATCATGCGTTTTAGTAAAATGCAAAGATATCTAAATATATACAACTAAAACAACTTTAAAGTTTCAATTTATTGTATTTTTTTGACAAAAATCAACTAAAAAGTATTTTTTGGAATTGTTTGGTCTCTGGGAATGGGACTATACTTGCTGCTAATGTCTGGATATGATGAGTGGGGATTAGAAAGCGCTAAGTTTCCTATCTGCACGCGCCACAGCAATTAACAAATTTAAACATTGTGGCTGACTTTATCCGAGCCTAAATCTAATGGGAACAATCGAATATACTTTAGTTGGTTGACCATTTACCTTGCACGGGTTCCACTTAGGGAGCTCCAGGGAAACCTTCCTAAAAGGCTGGAATAGTAGATTGGTACGAGCTAAAAAGCTCATGCCAACAGGGGAGATGTTTTTAACCAGTTTGATGATGTCCGCTTTAATACGCTGAAGTATTCCTATGGCGCAGGCTTGCGTTATACCGTCAATAAAAAGGAGCACTTAAGCTTACGTTTAGACTACGGCTTTGGCCGTGGCCAGAGTGGGTTTTATATTATGATTGCGGAGGCGTTTTAGGCTTGTTTTTTTAGTGCATTCATTACCAACCAGTTACGGTTTTAATTTTTTGATGTAGAGACGCGATTAATTGCGTCTCTACAAATGAAAACCCGGCCAACCATTCATAATAACCAATATTTACGATAGCCTATGATTACTGTTTCTACTTTATTATTATTAATTTATTTATTTTAGAGGTATTGTTTTCTCTTGTTACCTGAAAGTAGTATAGACCCTCTGGTAAGGCATTTATTTCAACATTGGCTTCACCATTGTTTAGTAGTGCTTCTTGTACAGGTTGCAGAATATTGTTGTATAAGATAATTTTTCCGGACTTCTTATCATCCGATTTTATATGTACTATTCCGGAAGCAGGATTGTTATACGTTAGCGCAACATCTTTTTTTGCTGGTATTACGGAAACCTGACCATCCGTACAATTTCCATGGAAAAAATCAAGCAACCATCGATGGTCAGAATTTTCTAATTCAGCTTCATGCACAACATAGTTTTGATTAGGCAAATTAATAGTGCTGCCATTTAAATAGTCGTAAGCCTCATTTGATCCAAAAATAATAAGGTTCTTGGAAACGGAATTAAAACTTATTCTTATAATTCCATAATGAATGTTTTCTTCCTTACATTGATAAGGGAGGCGAAACAATTCATGAAGAGTGTTGTTTTCCTTATCAATGCTATGGATGATAAATTCACAAGTTTCCTCCTCCTCGTCCTCCTCAAAAAGTGATGTCAGAGCATAAAGATTATCATTAGACTCATCTTTAAATACAGCTGCCCTAATTGCTTCTTCACCAAGATCAATTTGTTCGAAGCTTGCATCGGCAGGGTTTACAATAAAAATTTTACCCAAGCCTTGAGGGTCTAAGCCTACGGTGTATATTTTGTTGTTTGAAAAAACATTGTAATCCTCAGCCGCATTATAGGGTGAGAAGGTAGGAAAAAAATTTTCCATTATTCCGATTTCTGTTACGACACTATTTTCTGGATTTATTGTTACCAATCTGACTGGTTCCTCAGGGCCTTCTTCTGGAAGATGAACTAAATAAGCATATAAGATGTCATTAATATTGTCCATAATTAATCCCCTAAAAAAATAATCTAAATCTATATCTATATCATAGCTTAATTCCTGGTGACTCCAGATACCGGTTTGGGTGTTCACAGTTATAATGCCACGTCCATGGATATTATAGTCATAAATGCCACGATC
>JBKBXU010000041.1:0-13767 GCA_046313675.1 Cytophagaceae bacterium | reverse complement strand
ATGGTCAAATGTATATAATCCACCATCATCTGAAATCATTCTGATTTCATTAAACGTTGTTTCGTCGTATTCCCATAGTTCAATTGAATCTTCAGTCTCAGCAATCCCGTATAGTGTACACTGTGCCAGCAAATCCAGTTTGAAAAAAAATGCAGAAAGGAAAAATAAAAAGTAAAGTTTTCTCATAGTCAAAAGTTTTTAATTACACAAAAAAATATTTTTTTGCTGTACGTGTTAAATAACAGAAGGTTGCATTAATTGGCAGGTTTTTATGATGTTCAGAATTTATTCTACATATCTACCAGCTACGGTTTTGATATTTTAAAGTAGAGACGCGATTAATCGCGTCTCTACTTTAAAATATCAAAACCCGCCATAGCACGGGTTCTGAATTGCCTTAGTTCTAATACCCAGCTAAAAAGCTGCCATTTTATTTGTTTTTTCTTCGTGTTCATTGTGCAATCCATCGTGCCCATCGTGACACTAAAGTCTGCGCTTCAGCGCATCTTGTCTTTGAGGCATGAAACAAAAAAAGCCCCGCCATCGGCGAAGCTCCTTTTGTCTTTATACGGTAAAAGTATTATTTATTCTTTTTATAAAAGTTAATCAATCCATTGGTAGAAACATCGTGGCTTGAAACCTCTCCCTTGTCTTCCAATTCCCCCAAAATTTTCTTTGCCAACTGCTTTCCAAGTTCAACGCCCCACTGATCAAAAGAGTTGACGTTCCATATAACACCCTGAACAAATATCTTGTGCTCATACATAGCAAGTAAAGCGCCAAGTGTTTCAGGGGTAAGTTTTTTAAAGAATATGGAATTGGTAGGTATATTGCCCGGGAAAACCTTGTGTGGCAAAAGGGCTTCCAATTCTGCGCCCTTAAGTCCATCCTTCTCAAGTTCGGCCTTTGCTTCCTCTGCTGTTTTTCCACACATCAGGGCTTCTGTCTGCGCAAAGAAGTTGGCCAGCAATTTGGCATGGTGATCTCCTATGGGATTTTGTGATTGAACAGGTGCCAGGAAATCACAAGGGATGAGTTTAGTGCCCTGGTGGATCAACTGGTAGAAGGCATGCTGCCCGTTTGTTCCGGGTTCTCCCCAGATGATGGGACCGGTGGTATAGTCAACAAATTTTCCATCTTTTCTTACCCTTTTGCCGTTGCTCTCCATATCTCCCTGTTGGAAATAGGCAGCAAAACGATGCATGTATTGATCGTAAGGAAGAATGGCTTGTGATTCCGCTTCATAGAAGTTATTATACCAGATTCCCAGCAAAGCCAGGATCACAGGAATGTTTTTCTCAAATGGCGTAGCCCTGAAATGTTTATCCATTTCATGCGCACCGATCAAAAGCTTTTCAAAATTTTCGAAACCAATATATACGGCAATAGGAAGGCCAATGGCAGACCACAGTGAATAGCGGCCTCCGACCCAGTCCCAAAACTCAAACATATTTTCAGTATCGATGCCGAAGGCAGATACAGCTTTGGCATTGGTAGAGAGGGCTATAAAATGCCTTGCCACACAAGCCGGATCTCCACATTTGTTCAGAAACCACATACGTGCACTCTCGGCATTGGTAATGGTTTCCTGTGTGGTAAAGGTTTTGGACGCAATGATGAATATAGTGGTTTCCGGATCTACTTTTTTAAGTGTTTCCGCTATATGGGTTCCGTCCACATTGGAAACAAAGTGAATATTTAGCCCGTCTTTGGCATAGGGTTTAAGGGCTTCCGTAACCATGTACGGGCCCAGGTCTGACCCTCCAATTCCAATATTTACTATGTCTGTGATGACTTTACCCGTGTAGCCTTTCCAGTTGCCATTGCGTATGGCATCTGAACAGTTCTTCATCTTCTTTAAGACCTTGTTAATGCCGGGCATGATGTCTTGCCCATCCACAAAAACCGGTGCGTTGGAGCGGTTTCTTAAAGCAGTATGTAAAACAGCCCGCTTTTCTGTAGTATTGATCTTGGCACCGGAAAACATCTCTTCCATGGCTTTTTTAAGTCCGGCTTCCTCGGCCAGGCTTTTCAACAACGACATGGTTTCTTCGGTAATCCTGTTCTTGGAATAGTCTAGCAGTATATCGTTAAACTGTACAGAAAACTTTTTAAATCGCTCTTTATCCTGTTTAAACAGGTCTCTCATATGCACTTGTGAAGTGGCTGCATGATGGCTGGATAACTTCTTCCAGGAAGAATAACCGGTAAGACTACTCATATACGTATTTAGTAAACTACTGAATTTTTATGATTAATGGATCCAAATATAAGAAAATGAAAATTTCTATCTATTGAACGGGTAATATTATGATAAAACTTTAATATTTAAGGGATTGATTATATAAATTATCGCCTGATTTTTTTACCTTTTTTAGGATCGTAGAAAGGTTGCCCATTCCTGATCAGCGGATTTCCTTTATCGTCCCATTCGTTCAGCACAAATGGCTCAAACTGCTCCACATAGGGATTCCGTGGGTATTGCATTTCTTTCCGTTTTCGGTTTCTGTCCGGAAAATACTCAATCCAGATACCTACCTTCTGTCCGTCAATATATTTACCGTAGATAAGTACTTCCCCGTTTTCTTTGAAATGATAGTAGTCACCGTGCAATTGCTCATAACGCATTGGAATAACCTCTTTCATTTTGGTTTTTGCAGGGTCGTAGTAAGTTACCTTTGATTCTTTCAGAAGGCCTTTCTTGTATTTGGTCTTGTCTGTAAGGGCAAAATCTTTTCCGTATTTCTCCCAGCGGCCATGTTTCATCCCGACATAAAAGATGCCTTCTTCTACGACTTCTCCACCTACTAATTTCTTGTAAGGGCCATGTAATATTTTGTATGGTGTTTTTGTTTTATCGACATCTTCCAGCGAGGACACTTCTACAATCCTTCTTTTTTTCAAGTCCAGTATATGTATCGATTTTATATATGGATTGGGCTCCAAGTCTTTCTTGAGGAAGTAAAACATTTCAAGGGTTTGCCTTTTCCCCTTACCGTAGCGAATAAAGGATCGCTTGGTTTTAATTCCATAAAAAACCTTTTTTTTGATTTTTTTCTTCGGTTTTTCCTCTTCCTCTTCTTCCTCTTCTTCTCCAAAGGTTATGTCGGTGCTTGGAATAGAATCTTTTTCCATGCCCTTTTTCCCTTTTTGGGCAAAAGATTGATTAATAGATATAAATGCCAGGATAAAAAATACAAACAGTACCCGGATATTTATGTTGTTCATGCTCCTGATTTGAAAAAGTTTTTTAGTATAAACTAGGTCTCTGATTATTTATTTTGTCACGTAATAGAAAGTTCTATTGCATATTTCGGGTTTAAATAACAGAAACGTATTTTAATCAGGAAAATTACAGTGAAATAATTAAATTGACAATTGCCCGTGAGCAATTGTCAATTCTAATTTTAAGCCAGGTAAGCGGTGTACATCCAGACAAGCTTTTCCTGTTCTCTGATGTAATCGCTCATCAAAGCATTCGTTCCTTCGTCATTTGCCTCCCCTGTTGCCTCCAGCAAATCTCTTTGTAGTCTTATAATGGTTTTAAATGCAGCAAGTATGCTCTCTACGGCTTTCTTGCCATCGGTAATCCCTGTGGCTTCTTTGACTTCAGAATGTTGCAGGTAAGAGGTATAGCTGTGTAAGGGCGTATGGCCAAGGGTTAAAATCCGTTCAGCCAGTTCGTCGTTTTTAAGAACCAGGTCGTTGTACAACTCTTCAAATTTTGCATGAAGCTCAAAGAACTTATCTCCTTTGATGTTCCAATGAAAACCTCGGGTATTTATATAGAATATCTGATAGTTAGCAAGCAAGGTATTTAACTTTTGGGCCAATTCTTTTGCCTTTTCTTTATCCAGTCCTATGGCGTTTAAGTTTGTCATAATTTTAAAAATTTAGTTTATTCAAATATCTTCTTATTATTCAGCTAATTCAAATTGATTTTTTCTATAGGTATATAAATATAATTTATATATTATAAAGTCAGCTTGAGAATACGTAATAAAAAACCCCTTCTACAGGCAAACTGTTCGAAGGGGTATATTATATCAAATACAGCTAATTATACACAAGAAAGATCTATGCTTGTCTTAATGAAGTTGGTAAGGTCTTTACCTGTCAGCATTCCCTGAGAAAGCAAGGCCAGGTCATATGCTTGTTTGGCAAGTTTTTTCCTGGTTTCATCGCTCTCTTCATTAAGGATTTTTTGCATTAACGGATGGTTGGCATTTAGTACCACATTGTTCATTTGTGGCATCTGGCCCATGAATCCCATTCCGCCCATGGAAGACATATCCTTCATTCTTCGCATGAATTCCGGTTGTGTAATTGTCACCGGCAGTTCGTCCACAGGAAGAGGTTCAACCGCAAGGGTATTGCTCTTGTTGTTTATGGCTTCTTCAAAAACCTTTTTGATTTTTTCCTGATCATCTCCAGAAAGGACACTTTCCATTTTCTGATCTTTTTCGATCAGCTTTTCAACACTGTCGGCGTCCACACGTTTTAACTGAAATTTCTCATGTTTCTGCTCCAGGTGGTTTATAAAATGGCTATCAATGACTGTGGTCATCAAAAGAACATCATAGTTTCTTTTTTGGGCAGAATCAATAAAGGTGTCTTGTCTTGCAGCGTCGGTGGCATAAAGAGCTACAATGTTTCCTTCTTTATCCGTCTGATTTTCCTTTACCTGCTCCTTATAATCTTCCAAAGTGTAATACTTTTCGCTTATGGATTTTACAAGGCAGAAGTCTTTGGCTTTTTCATAGAATTTATCGTCGCTGATCATCCCATATTTTACAAACAGCCCTATATCATCCCATTTCTGAGAAAAAGCATTTTTGTCTTTATTGTACAACTCTGCTAATTTGTCAGCTACTTTTTTGGTAATATGGGAATTGATTTTTTTAACATTGGAATCTGCCTGCAGAAAACTTCTTGATACATTCAGGGGAATGTCAGGAGAATCAATTACACCGTGAAGCAGCATCAGGAATTCCGGAACTACGTCTTTAACCTCGTCAGTAATAAATACTTGTCTGGAGTAAAGCTGAATTTTATTTTTATTGACCTCAAGCTCATTCTTTATTTTTGGAAAATAAAGAATACCCGTAAGGTTAAATGGATAGTCAACGTTCAGGTGAATCCAGAATAAAGGATCTTCTGAGAAAGGATATAATTCTTTGTAAAATGCTATGTAATCCTCATCTTTTAATTCAGACGGCGATTTTGTCCATAAAGGCTGAGGATTGTTCACTACCTTTTCATCGAATTCTACTTCTACAGGAAGGAATTTACAATATTTATCCAGTATTCCCTGTATCCTGAATTTGTCGGCAAACTCTTGGGAATCTTCTGCCAGGTGAAGAATTATATCTGTTCCCCTGCTTTCTTTTTCGGCAGATCCTATGGAGAATTCTGTTGAACCATCACATTCCCAACGGGCAGCTTCCGTGCCTTCCTGGTAGGACTTTGTAATGATCTCTACTTTTGAAGCAACCATGAACGAGGAGTAAAACCCTAATCCAAAATGGCCAATGATTTGCTTCTCATCACCTTTGTCTTTGTATTTTTCAATAAACTCTGTTGCGCCGGAAAAAGCGATCTGGTTTATGTATTTTTTAATTTCCTCTGCCGTCATACCAATACCATTGTCACTTACAGTAATGGTTTTGGCTTGCTCATCCAGGGTAACTTTTACTTTCAGCTCACCAATTTCTCCTGCAAATTCACCCAGGGATGATAGTCTTTTTATTTTTTGACTTGCATCAACGGCATTGGAAACCAGTTCTCTGAGAAAGATTTCATGATCTGAATAGAGAAACTTTTTGATAATGGGAAAAATGTTCTCGGTATGGATCGATATCGTGCCTTTTTCTTCCATGTGTGTATACTTATGTTTGATTGACGGAGTTCTTCAATCAATTTTTGTTCCACCTCTTTAAACCTGTCATCATGGCAGTATTTATATGGCACAAGGATTTTTGAAAAACATTTTGTGTTTTTTTAAAATCCGAAAATGATGTTCTTATAATATTTTGAATTCCGTGCGGCGATTATTTTGCCGTCCTTCAGGGGTTTCGTTGGAGTCAATGGGCTGAAGGCTGCCGTAACCTTTAAATTTCAGACGAGCTGCCGGAATACCATTTTGTATAAGGTAATCGTAAACAGCTTTTGCCCTTTTTTCAGATAAAGCCATATTAAGGTCGGCATTGCCAACATTGTCGGTATGCCCTGATACTTCAATCCTAACAGATGTGTGCTCCTTCAGTAGTTTAGCCAAACGCTGCAATTCGGTAATGGATTCTGTGCGCAGTTCATTTTTTCCGGTATCAAAGAAGATGTTTTTTAGCACTACTTTAGAACCGGACTTCATTGGCATTAACTTTATGTCATTTATCAACTCCTTGTATCCATCTGTAGGATTAATGTTTATGTTCTCTGAGAAAAATGCATAGCCAGGTTTTTCTACGGCAATATTGTAATTCCTTCCTGATGGAAGAGACATCAGGTATTCTCCACTTGCAGCATTTGATCTGAAACGGGCTATCAGTTCTCGGTTGGTATTGTCAGTAATGGTAATTTCGGCCTCTATGGGTTTCCCGGTATTGCCATCTTTTACAGATCCTTTTAATAAGGCCAGCTCCGGAGTCCTTCCGCTAACAGGCATGCGAATAGAATATATG
This sequence comes from Cytophagaceae bacterium, assembly GCA_046313675.1. Lineage (GTDB taxonomy): Bacteria > Bacteroidota > Bacteroidia > Cytophagales > Cytophagaceae > JBKBXU01. The sequence goes on along the minus strand of JBKBXU010000041.1, from coordinate 7,087 downwards.
TCATGACGGCCGAAACCCCCTTCTCTATCGGAGGCGTAAAACCCAATTTTTCCGTCTGCCGAGAGAACAAAGTATACATCCTCTCCTGCGGTATTGATCGGATATCCCAGGTTTTCGGGTTCGCTCCAGGTTCCGTTTGCCTGCATGGTAGTCTTGAATACATCATAACCTCCCATAGAAGTATGGCCTTTGGAACTAAAGTATAGGGTTTTTCCGTCTGGATGCATAAAAGGGGCATCTTCGTCATACTCCGTGTTAAACGGGAGCTTTCTTGGTTTTGACCAATTGCCTCCTACTGTACGACTGCACATATAAATATCTTTGTTGGACAAATAGTCCCTGGCCATTACAAAAAAGAGTATCCGTCCATCCGGGGAAATGCAGGCTGAACTTTCGAAGAATGGAGAGTTGATTTCCAGTGGTTTTGGTATTCCCCATTTGTTCCCTTTTAATTCTGAAACATAAATATCGCCGCCGTTTGACCCTTTATAAACAAACATAGTTTGCCCATCTGCAGATATGCCTATGCAGGCATCATGGCCGTCACCGTTAATTGGAGGCCCTACATTTTCAGGGGTATCCCATGCCCCACCTTTATTTACGGAAGTATATACGTCTTCAAAGTATTGCCCGTCCGGCGCCTTTTTGCCTCCTGTTGAGCCTGGCCTGCGGGAAGTAAAATACATTCTGGAAAGGTCGGCTGTAATGTAAGGCAGATATTCCCTGTGCTCGGTATTTATAATTTTTCCGGCGTTGGTAACTTTTGCTTTGGTGGGTTCAAATAGGTATTTGTTCCCAAACTGACATTCTTTTATATGTTTGGAGATGACCCTTTTGTTCGTGTTGCCTGGGTCGGATTTCTGGTATGCGTCTATAGCTTCGTTAAACTTATGGTTGAGATGATAGGTTCTTGCCAGGGTATAATACATCTCATTGCTCGGCTTTTCTGAATATTTTACCGCATTGTAGGCAAATTGTAAAGCCTTATCCAGAGGCGAGGTGTTCATATAGCAAAGGGCTATTTGATGATTTAGGTATGGGTCCTCTTTAGCTTCTGCCAATTGCTGCTCATATAAATGAAGGGCCTGTAGAAAATTACCTTCCGTATAGGCTGCATCCGCTTTTTTTATCATTCGTGCATCCTGTGCTTTCAGGTTACCAAATGATAAAAGAAAAAGAATTAAAAAAATATACGGTTTGGACATCATATGTAGCATATTAATGGAGCAAACAATAAAAAGAGAAGCTCCGTTCGGAGCTCCCTTAAAAATGCTAACGAAAAAATTAAGAATTTAGTTAAATTCCCAAAATGTTACCTTAGCGGATCCTGTCAACAGACCGTACCAGTTTCTCATCTTTTTTAATAAAACGATTTGCCAGCATAGTAAGAATGATTGCGAGAATAGGGAAATAAAATGCAGCCAAAAAATCTCCATCGGCTGGATTTTGTAGCATTCCCTTAGCTGTTCGTATGGCAATGAAATAGGCTCCCATAACGGCAGACATCAACAAAAGATTGAATGCCCCGAGACGCATCTGAAAAATTCTGTTGCGAAATCTGAAAATGGTGAAGAAAGCCGTAAGGGCAGACAAAATAGCCAAAGCTGCAATGTAGGCTACACTGGACTCATTCCCGGAGGTGCCATCAAAATAGGTAATCGAGAAAGCGTCTACCTCTACTACTGCGGGTCTAGTTTCAGCGGTAGCCGGAGCTGCCATGTCCGAGGACTGCCAGATTGGGAAAAATAAAATTAATACCATTAAAATTCCTGCTCCTAAGAGGAAGATGGATTGAAGTCTTTGTATCATACTTTGAAAAATTTAAATTGCAGGCGACAAAAATAGTAAATGCAGGAAATATAACCTGCTTAAATAAATAAAGTTTGCGCTACTTTCTTGAAATAGCTTATAAAGGAACCAATTATGCCGGTTGGCAGATCCAGAAAAATGCATTTACCGTGCAGCAGGAGCTGAATGAGGCTTTGCAAATGGTCTTCAGAAACCCAATTAAAACCATTGGAAGTGGGCGGACAGATACGGGTGTTCATGCACCACAGCAGTTTGTTCATTTGGATCTGGAGGTGGAACTTACGCAGAAACACATTCATAGCCTGAATTGTATTCTCTCAGACCAGGTGGCTGTCAGGTCATTTATCAGGGTAAAGGATGAGGCTCATGCCCGATTTGATGCTCTTTCAAGAGCCTATGAATATAAAATTTCTACCATAAAAGACCCTTTCAATAAAGACCTTACCTGGTTTTTTGACAAATCCCTGGATGTTCATAAAATGAATGAGGCGTGCGCTATTCTTCAAAAACATAAAGATTTTCAGGCTTTCAGCAAGGTTCATACCGATGTCAATAATTACCTGTGCGATATTTTTAATGCCGAATGGTTTGCTTCCTCTCAGCTTCTCGTTTTTAAGATTGAAGCAAATCGGTTCCTCCGGGGAATGGTTCGTGCTATAGGCGGTACTATGCTGGAGGTTGGATTGCACAGGCTTAGTCTTGAAGAATTTGAAAAGGTTATTTTGATTCGTGATCGTGCTAAAGCTGGCAATGCATTGCCTCCCCAGGGATTACATCTCATGAAGATTTCCTATCCGGATGATATTAAATATTAATTCATCCTAATGTATTAATAATAGAGCCAATATTTCTTTTCAAAAAGCCTGTTTCCCTGCAGGCTTTTTGTATTTTTGCTTTGCAAAAAAGTATTCATTGGAAAAACATAAAATAAAAAGCGGAAATATATTTGACCTGAAAGTGCTCAGCAGGTTATTCGCTTATATTAAGCCGTACATGCTTTCTTTTTATTTGCTGGTTTTTCTAACGCTTTTGACAGCAGTGCTTGGCCCTTTAAAGCCTTTTCTTATAGGGCGTTTTGCAGTTGATAAATATTTAATGAGTGGTGATTGGCCAGGCCTTCAAAAAATTACCATTGTTATCATCGGCATTATGATTCTTCATGGGGTGGTGGATTATTTTCATACGTATACAGCTGGCTTGTTAGGTCAGAATGTGATAAGAGACATTCGCATAAAGCTCTTCAAGCACCTCTTGTCTTTCCGGTTGAAGTTCTTTGACAAAACCCCGATTGGGAGGCTCATAACACGAAATGTTTCCGACATTGAAACACTTGCATCCGTATTCAGTGAAGGCTTCGCCGCCATTGCCGGAGACATACTTCAGCTCATTTTTATATTAACGATCATGTTTTGGTGGGATTGGAAGCTGACACTTATAAGCTTGTCCCTTGTTCCGCTTTTGCTTTTTAGTACCTACGTCTTCAAAGAAAAAATAAAAGCCTCTTTTAACGATGTTCGGACAGCAGTGGCAAATCTGAATACCTTTGTGCAGGAGCACATTACAGGCATGAGTATTGTTCAGATTTTTAATAGTGAAGAAAGGGAATTTAACAAATTTAAGGAGATTAACGAAGAGCATAAAAAAGCCAATCTACGATCCGTTTTGTATTATTCTGTCTATTTCCCTATTGCGGATGTGATAGCTGCCGCAGGAATAGGTTTGCTTATATGGTTTGGAGCAAGAGGGGTGATGAATATGGAGGTAACTTATGGAGTACTTATTTCCTTTATCATGTACATCTCCATGTTTTTCCGGCCCATACGAATGATTGCAGATCGGTTTAATACCCTTCAAATGGGTATAGTTAGTGCCGACAGAATTTTTAAACTCTTGGATGACAATGATTATGTATATCAGCATGGAAACATTCGGGCTGATAAAATCAGGGGACACGTCAGGTTTGAAAATGTCTGGTTTGCTTATAATGAAGATGATTATGTACTTAAGAATATTTCTTTTGAGGTAAAACCCGGGCAAACAGTGGCATTTGTAGGTGCTACAGGGGCAGGAAAGTCTTCCATTATAAACCTCTTGAACGGCTTCTATACGATACAAAAAGGGAAAATAAGCGTGGATGATGTAGACTTGGAACAGTATGATTTTGCTTCCCTCAGAGAAAAGATTGGCATGGTTATGCAGGATGTGTTTCTCTTCTCTGATACAATCTATAACAACATTACCTTAAATAATACTGCTTTATCTAAAGACAAAATTCTGGAGGTTGCAGAGCTTTTGGAGGCAAAAGAGTTTATCCTGAACTTTCCGGGAGGCTTTGATTATAATGTGATGGAAAGGGGGAGTACTCTTTCTGTGGGTCAGCGGCAGATTATTTCATTTATACGCGCCCTGGTTTCTGACCCGCGAATCATAGTGCTGGATGAAGCTACCTCTTCTGTAGATACCGAGACGGAAATTTTAATACAAAAAGCAATCGATAAAATGATGCTTGGGCGGACTTCCATCGTTATAGCTCATAGATTGTCGACCATTAAAAAAGCTGATAAAATCATTGTGCTGGAGAAGGGTGAAATCGTGGAGCAGGGAACGCATAATGAGTTATTGAGTCTTAACGGGTATTATGCTAATTTATATCAAATGCAATTTTTAAAAAATAATATATAATTGATGAAAAAGTATTTAATAATCGCCTTTTGCCTTATTCTGGCCATTATGTCATTTACCTTTTACAAGTTGGGAGGTTTTCTTTCTCCGGAATTGAGTGAGTTCTCGGCACCTGACTATTATATCTATGGGGAACATTATAAAGGCAAGCTAAAAGAAAAGGCTTTTGGTAATCTGTTCGATAAAGCAGACAACTATATTAAAGAACATCAGATAAACGCTTCCTCAGGGGCATTGTACTACAACGATCCTCAGACTGCGGAAGATGTGGCAGAAGCATTCGTGGGTTTTATAACGGAGGATACACTTAGTTCTACGCCTGAAGGCTTTGAGCGAATTAAACTAGATGCCCGTCAGGTTGTCCAGGCGAATATAAAATCTCATTACCTGGTTTCTCCCATCAATATTTACCAAAACTTAGAGGAGTTTGCAGAAGAGAAAGGTATTGAAGTTTCCAAGTACCCGGGATTGGAAATTTACAGGGGCGAAAGGGATGTTATAATCCAGATACCTCTCGAAAGCCAGGTTAGGTAAGGCCTATCGGGGAGGGTTCACCGCCGCTGATCTGGTTTGCGTTTTTCGACCCCCGGGTATCTTATTCTTTGATCCTTTGCCTTGCTATTTCGTACAAAACCATTCCGGTAGCTACGGATACGTTCAACGATCCTACTTTCCCGGCCATAGGTAATTTTACGGTATAATCACATTTTTTGAGGTACTCAGGGGAGATTCCGTCCTCTTCAGAACCCATAATAATGGCTACAGGTACCTTCATGTCAATGGCAAAAGCAGGACTTTCTGTTTTTTCTGTACATCCTACAATGCGAATACCATTGTTTTTAAGATAGTCAATGGTGTTTTTTAAATTATCCTCTCTGCAAATCGGGATATAATTCAATGCTCCAGCGGAGGTTTTTACAGCATCTCCGGTTATTTGCGCACTTCCCCTTGAAGGTATGATAATTCCATTTACACCCAGGCATTCCGCGGTACGCGCAATGGCGCCAAAATTCCGTACATCTGTGATGCGATCCAGGATTAACAACAGGGGTGTTTTACCCTGTCGGTACGTTTCACTAATGATGTTGTCCAGAGAAGCATATTGTATGGCCGAAAGGAAACATACCACGCCCTGGTGAACCTTTCTGGTAATTTTGTTGAGTTTTTCCAAGGGAACCCGAACAACAGGTAACTGCTGTTGCCTCGCAAGTAAAACAAGTTCGTTCAGTAACAGGCTATTCAGTTCTTTTTGAATATAAATTCTTTCAATCTCTCTTCCTGAATTTATTGCTTCTATCACAGGACGTATTCCAAAGATTACATCCTTTTTGTCATTATATTCTTCGTTAGCGAAGCTCCTTACTTTACCAGTATTCCGTTTCTCCATTTTTTCATTGTTTGAATCCAATATTTTTCATATTCTTTTCTCCTGATTAATTCGTAGTGATCGTCACAGAAAATATTGGCTTTTTTTACAAAGATAAAACTAATTCCGCCGCTATTGAAATAATCATTATAAATCCACTCCTCATAATTATCGAATCTGTACACTTCATCCGGCTCTCCGAATAAAATGAACAACATGCCCTTGTCTGTTTTCCAACCTTCTTTAAATGTGGTAAACATTAAATTGGCCAATTCTACTTGTTGGTAATAGCGCTGGATAATTTTTCGGGTATATTCTTTGGAACCTCCGGTATTTAGCCAGAATTGGTCAACAGCCTTTTTTTTGTTTTCCTGAGCATTTAATTGCTGGAATTCCTTTGAGGAGGTAATGTATATCAGTGGTTCCAGCATTTCTTCTGTTTTTGTTATGCCCGGATACTTATTTCCTTTGACCAGCAAAGATTTTCCGGAAAGGGTATTTGTGTCGGATTGGATAAAGTATAAACCGGAAAGAGGAACAGTAAAAGTAATGCCATTTCGGGTGGACAGAACAGTATCAATACTCAAAGAGCTTCTTCCGGGAAATGACCTTGTTTCCATAGGAGGAAGTGCCGGGTGAAAAAGGTGGTCGTAATGGAAAAGGTAAAAAATGCTGTCCTTTCCATTTTCTGAAATAATTGACAGTGAATCTCCCGGATTTGCAAATGTTCTTAAATTGATCCGGTTGTTCTTATAAATCAGAAAATTACTTTTTTCATGGTTAATAAGTGGGATGTCAACTTCAAAATATTCATTTGTTCTTGTGTTAAGAAAGGTCAGGATCAAAAGCTTGCCTTCATAGGTTTCGGGAATATCGATCTGTACGGTGTTTTCTGGCGTGGGGCTTACTGGTTCACGGGTTTGAGAAAACAAGGTTTCCGGTGAGCGATAATTTTCTTTAATCAGGTAAGAAAGGGTATATGCAGAATAATCGCCATCGTAATACTGCCCGCCTTTGTAATTTTCAATTTTGAGAATGACGCAGATTCCAGTTGTTGTCTTAAGTAAGTCGTATGAAATTTTTTCTTTTCCGGGGTTGTAATTGTGGGACAGGTTATGGTTGATCATCTTTTCCCGTGTTTTACAGGAAAATGCTGAAATGCTGATGAGTAAAAATAGTATGTATTTCATTGAATGATCACCCCTGAAACTGGTTTATTTATAAACGGAA
>JBKBXU010000040.1:0-19652 GCA_046313675.1 Cytophagaceae bacterium | reverse complement strand
TAAAAGTGAAGTTGTTTTCTTAAACACCAAATTTTCTTCAGACTCCTATAAAGAGGATTTCCAGGACGAAATTTCCAATACCGTTACAAGTGATTTCTCAGACAAAATAAGCTTTTCCAAAAAACTGATTTTTGAAATGGGTGGGAAAAACTACTATATGAGTAGTCGTGATCTGGTCTTAAAGTATCTGGAAAAGAAAAAAGGAATCAATCACATTGATTACCTAAAATACTTTATTATGGATTCTACCAATAAAATGTACAATGAATTCAGAAATAAAAGAGAATTAAGTTACAAACCTTTGCTCAAAGCCTTAAGTTTTGAGATTGAAGAATACTCTCCGGGATTTAAATTATACTTATCAAATCTTTCTTTTAAAAAGAATTGTGCCGGCATAATCCTTTCTCATTACGGAAAGCCTTACCAAAAGCATTGTGAAGGCATTTCTATAATAAACAACGGATTTTGGATTGAAAATGCTTCAATCTTAACCGAAGACATGTCCGGAAAAATTTCTATGAAAACTTATGATGAGTTACTTGAAGAAAGCAGGGAAGCTCAATACTTTAAAGCTTTTCAAAATGACTTCTTTACAACGAGAAAGCAAGTCGTGAAAAATGGCAGGTAGGCTCTCTTTAAACATTATATTTATAGTCCAGGGAGAAGGTAGAGGGCATATGACCCAGGCCATCGCTCTTCAGGAAATATTAAAAAAGCAGGGACACATCTTAAAGGCCGTTTTAGTTGGACGGTCGGAAAAAAGAGTCATTCCCAATTTCTTTTATAAAGAAATTACTTCCCCAATACATACTTTTGAGAGTCCCAATTTTGTCTTTGACCCTGCAAATAAATCTATTAAAATCTTTAAAAGCCTAATTTACAATCTTACTAAGCTCCCCACTTTTTTACGAAACATAAACACCATCCACCATCATGTAGTCAACTATAAACCGGATATAATTATAAATTTTTATGATTTACTTGCCGGCCTTTATGTGACTTTTAAAAACCCTGGAATACCTTATCTGGTTATAGGGCATCAATATTTTTTAGACCATCCGGTCTTTATTTTTCCTCAGGGGAAAAAATTTGACCAGTACTTAATGAAGCTCAGCAATCGTATTACATCTTTAAAAGCCCAAAAGAAACTGGCCTTATCTTTTAGAAAATATTCCGACTCAGAAAAGACTAAAATCAAGATAGTTCCCCCATTAATACGAAAAGAAGTAATACGTCTAATTCCTTCCAATGAAAAGTTTATTTTGGTCTACATGGTAAATAGCGGATATGGGGAAGATGTTATGCGCTGGCATAAAAAAAACCCTACAGTAGTCCTGCATTGCTTTTGGGATAAAAAAGAAGCTCCTGAAGAATATAAGGTAAATGAGAACCTTACCTTTCATAAGATCGATGATGTAAAGTTTCTTCGCTATATGGCATCCTGTTCTGCTTATGTGAGTACTGCAGGCTTTGAATCAATTTGTGAAGCTATGTTTCTCGGGAAACCCGTAATGATGGTTCCCGCTCATGGCCATTACGAACAAAAATGCAATGCGATTGACGCAGTAAACAGCAAGGCCGGGATAAGTAGTGAAGAGTTTGATATTTCCAAACTAATAAATTATATACCAATACACCCATCTGACAATTCAGAGTTTAAAGACTGGGTAATAAATGGGGATGATTATTTTCAAAAAGAGCTGGAGTTTTTAATTCCAAAAAGAACCCAGGCGATTGCCATGTGAATTCTTTGTTAACAAACTTTCCCGTCCAATTAGTATCTTTATCTTTTCGTTAATAATATTCCGATAAGATAATACCATGCCTGACTTTGCCCATTTACACGTCCATACACAATTTTCATTGCTTGATGGAGCAGCATCAATTCCTGCGCTGATGAAAAAGGCACAGGCCGACAATATGAAAGCCATTGCCCTTACCGACCATGGCAATATGTTTGGTGCTTTCAAATTTGTTGCTGAAGCTAGCAAGTACAATGTTAAACCCATTGTGGGGTGTGAATTCTATCTGGTAACTGACCGGTATATTAAATCTTTTAATAAAGAAAATAAAGACAAAAGATACCACCAGCTTTTCCTGGCCAAAGATCAGGATGGATATAAAAATCTCGCCAAGTTATGCTCACTTGGATATATTGAAGGCCTTTATGGAAAATACCCCAGAATCGACAAGGAACTGGTACTAAAATACCACAAAGGCCTCATAGCAACCACCTGTTGCCTTGGTGCAGAAGTACCACAAACCATTTTGAAAAAAGGAGAAGAAGAGGCTGAAAAGGTTTTTAAATGGTGGCTTGATCTTTTTGGAGAAGATTATTACGTAGAATTACAACGCCATAACATCAAAGAACAGGAGATTGTAAACAAAGTCCTCCTGAAGTTCGCCAAAAAATATAATGTTAAAATTATAGCTTCCAATGACTCACATTATGTGGACCAGGAGGATTGGAATGCCCATGATATTCTTCTTTGTGTAAATACCAACGAATATCAAAGCACCCCTATAATGCCCGATGAGGATGCCCCAAGGCCTGAAGGGCAAAAATTCCGTTTTGGCTTCCCCAATGATCAATTCTTTTTTAAGAGCCAGAAGGAAATGTTGAAGCTCTTCAGCGACCTTCCCGAAGCTATTGATAATACAGGAGAAATTGTAGATAAAATCACCCCGCCTAAATTAAAGCGAGACATTTTACTGCCAAATTTTCCACTGCCCCAACCTTTCGCCAATGCCGATGATTATCTGCGCCACCTAACCTTTGAAGGTGCCAAAGAGCGTTATAAGGAGATTACCTCAGAAGTGGAGGAGCGCTTAAACCATGAATTACACATTGTAAAAACCATGGGCTTTGCCGGTTATTTTCTTATTGTTTCGGACTTTATTCGTGCAGGACGTGATTTAGGTGTACTTGTCGGGCCAGGCAGGGGCTCTGCTGCAGGATCTGCAGTAGCCTTCTGTATAGGGATTACCAATATTGACCCCATCAAATACAACCTCCTTTTTGAACGATTCCTGAATCCGGAAAGGGTATCCATGCCCGATATTGATACCGACTTTGACGATGAGGGCCGTCAGAAAGTTATTGATTATGTGGTCGACAAATACGGCAAAAACCAGGTTGCACAAATTGTTACCTACGGTAGCATGGCAGCGAAAATGTCCATCAAGGACGTTTCAAGAGTACTGGAACTGCCATTGGCAGAAGCTAATGCATTGGCCAAGCTTGTACCTGAAAAGCCCGGGACAAACCTGGCTGCAGCTTTTAAAGAAGTCCCTGAGCTGGACGAAATAAAGAAGGGCAAAGATTTACGTGCCCAGGTTCTAAAAACTGCGGAAATACTGGAAGGATCTGTTAGAAATACAGGCATCCACGCTGCAGGTGTTATTATTGCCCCCGACGACCTTACCGATTATATACCAATATGCGTTTCTAAAGATTCAGACCTTTTTGTCACCCAATTTGACGGAAAAGTTATTGAAGATGCAGGAATGCTAAAAATGGACTTTTTAGGCTTAAAAACCTTAACTATTATAAAAGATGCCATTGTACTCATTGAAAAAAATCATGGAGTCAGAATAGATCCGGACGAAATACCCTTGGATGACCTGAAGACATTTGAACTATACCAACGAGGAGATACCGTCGGAACCTTTCAGTTTGAATCCGATGGGATGCGTAAGTATCTTAAAGAGCTCAAGCCTACAAACATAGAAGACCTTATTGCCATGAACGCCCTCTATCGTCCGGGTCCCATGGATTATATACCTCTCTTCATCAACAGAAAGCATGGAAGAGAAGATGTAGTTTATCCCCACCCTCTCCTGGAAGGAATTCTTAGCAATTCCTATGGAATCATGGTATATCAGGAGCAGATCATGCAAACAGCCCAGATTATTGCCGGATACAGCCTTGGAGGTGCGGATTTACTCCGTCGGGCCATGGGTAAGAAAGATAAGGAGAAAATGGCCAAAGAGCGGATCAAGTTTGTGGAAGGAGCCGGTAAAATTCACGACATTCCGGCAAATAAGGCCAATGAAATCTTTGACGTAATGGAAAAGTTTGCAGAATATGGTTTCAACCGATCACATTCTGCAGCCTATTCTGTAGTAGCTTTTCAGACTGCTTACCTTAAAGCCAATTATCCAGCAGAGTATATGGCCTCCGTTCTGACCCATAATAAGAACAACATTGAAAAAGTGTCTTTCTTTATGGACGAATGCAAACGCCAGAATATTCCTGTGCTTGGACCAGACATAAACGAAAGCTTAATGAACTTTGCCGTAAACAAAGAAGGTCAGATTCGTTTTGGCCTTGGTGCAATAAAAGGTACCGGTGATGCAGCGGTAGAAGCCATCATTACAGAGAAAGAAGCCAATGGGCCTTATAAAGATGTTTTTGACTTTGCCTCAAGAGTAAACCTCAGAGCGGTAAATAAGAAGACCTTTGAAGCTTTAGCATACGGCGGAGGCTTTGATTGTTTCCAGGAATTTCACCGGGCACAATACCTTACCATACCACCTAATGACAATGCAAACCTTATAGAAAAAGCCGTTAGGTACGGTAACGGAATACAAAATGAGAAGAATACGGCTCAGGCCTCCTTGTTTGGAGGTGCAGGGCATGTGGAAATACCTGCTCCAAAAATTCTCCCTTGTGAACCCTGGGGGGAAATAGAAAAACTGAAATTCGAAAAAGAGGTTGTTGGATTTTACATCTCCGGCCATCCCCTTGATCAGTTTCGAATAGAAATCGATAATTTCTGCTCATGTTCTTTGAACAAAGTAATGGAAACAAGAAATAAGGATTTAAGTGTAGCAGGAATTATCAGCAAGGTTAACATCAGGCAAACCAAAACGGGTAAATCGTTTGCACTATTTAGTCTTGAAGACTATGACGGTAGCCTGGATCTGGCTCTTTTTGGTGAGGATTATATGAAACATGCCCACCTGATCAAGCCCGGAGAATTCCTTTTTATGAAAGGAAAAGTACAGCAAAGGTTTCATACCTCCGATCAGTGGGAATTCAAACCTACAAACATTCAATTACTACAGGACATCCGGGTTAAACTATGCAGAAATATGCAAATAAGCTTAGCGATGAATTCCTTAAATTTACAGTTAATAGACTCTATAGAAAACATCTTCAAAGAAAACCCCGGTAGCTGTGAAATTAAATTCCTTCTTAATGAAAACCAGGAACAGATGAATATTGAACTGGGATGTAGGAAGTATAAGATAGAACCGAACAATACTTTTTTAGAAAAGTTAAACCTATTGGAAGGAATTAATTATAAATTTAGCAGTTAAGTTAAAAAATATTATTTTTGGCAATTGAAACATATTTAATTTTTATATCATGGGAAAAGCAATAGAAATCACCGATGCGAATTTCGAAGAAATAACCAAAACCGACGTGCCTGTACTAGTAGATTTCTGGGCAGAGTGGTGTGGGCCATGCAAAATGATTGGTCCTGTAGTGGAAGAAATTGCATCTGATTATGCAGGTAAGGCAATTGTGGGAAAAGTTGATGTTGATACTAATCCAAATATTTCCGCCAAATTTGGAATAAGAAGCATTCCAACCTTATTGGTTATAAAAAATGGTGAAGTAGTAGAGAAGCAAGTTGGCGCAGTTCCAAAATCTGTTCTTGTACAAAAGCTAGACGCACATATCTAAATATTACCACTAACTAAAAAAAACCACTGAACAAAGTGGTTTTTTTTAGTTTAAACCAGATTTAAATATCGTTTAGCTAAGTTAAACTGATTAGCAATTCCGGTTTTAAGATATAATATAATTTTTGCAACGAATAGTAATTAGGTCCGAATTGCATCCGGAATTACTAAAACCCCATAACATCCCCGCTTACCCCCTATCCTTTTCTCTATAAGGCCTTGGATTCTTTCCATCTTTAATTGCATCCATAATTGCAGCAACAAAGATGATCGATGAAACAGAAATTATAATTGTAATTACAACTGCCATCCTTTATTAATTTTAGTTTCCATTGAATTAAAAATAACAAAAATATAAAGATAGTGTTATTTTATTGTTATATTTTTATCCACAACAACTATACATTTATTTATATAGCCAACCACCTTCAAAAAAATACCTGGGATGAATATAACATCCTTGCACCTTGGTATGAGAAACAGCAACCTGTTTATCAGAAAGAACCGCATCAAGGGCATCAATTAAATAATTACCGGAATCGTCATCCGGCACGGCTGTTTCATTGTCCAGAGCTCCTCTATATTTCAAAACACGATTCTTGTCAATTAAAACTACCTCAGGACTTAACATTGATTCAAATGCAGCAGAAAGCCTCAAATTCATGTCCATCAATACAGGAATATACAACTTATGATCCTTTACATATTTACGGACTTCTTTCTTCTTATGATATCCACCGGAAACAACTCCAATTATATTAACCCGCCCCCCATACTGATTCTTGATGTTATTAATTGTATTGACATAGTTTTCACTTAAATCACAAGCCGGAGAAATGAAAACAAAGACTGTAGCCTGATCCACGCAATCCGAAGAAAAACAATATTTCTCGCCCTCTAAGCTTTTATATCTACCTTTAATAGCAACGGAATTGTTGTTTGATTGAGAAAAAACTAAAGAATTAATCAGCAGTAACAATGAGCTTAAAATGTAAAAAACTATCTTCTTCATAAACCATCTCCTTTATCATTAAGTATATTATTATAAACGGCGGAGAGAGCGTTTAGGTTAATTTTAACCTTGAAATGCGTAAATAGTTTCTATTATGAAGTAAATAAATCAAATCAGTTGTGCGCTCACATTTATGTCATAACCCATAGTGCGGCTATGCTTAGCTACACAAATACGCTGATTTATTATTCTTTGCTATTCATGACAAAATCCATCGCACAGGTTAACCTAAAATAAAAAAAGGCCTGCGGTGAATACCACAGGCCCTCATTGTTGCAAAAGCAGACTTTTATTTTAATATTTTATTTCTCAGAAGAAATTGTGCATACATGGCTTTAAACTCCTCTACTTCAGGCTCAGCAGCTACAGCAGCCTCTAAACAGGATAAGGCGTCAGCCAGCAAACCTTTTTCTTCAAAAAATGCAGCCAATACTAATTTGTTGATGGCGGTTTCATCTCCGTAATCAGATTTAACCTCCGCAATCTCTTTAAGTAAATTTTTGGATTTATCATCGGTAATCCTAACCAATAAATAACTGGCAGAAGCTAACTTAGATTCACCTTTTGCACTTACTGAAACCAATAGATTTTTCTCTTTCTTTAAATTTAGTTTGCTAAGATCAATGCTTGCAGAGGCTTCATTAACCTCCATTGAATGCAATACCTCTTCAGCCATGTTTGTAATTTTCACGACATATGTGGACACTCCTGACACAGGCTGCCACTTAAAATATACAGGCGCATTAAGAACTGTAGTTTTTTCAGGTCTTGAAGGCAATAAAACATTAATAGCAGCGTCATCCCCTCCTCTTTCCACGGAACCGGTTACTGACATATATTTATGCCTGTTGCCTGCCATATCTTCGTTGGTGGCAGTCATTTCCCCCACCACAAAATCAACATATTTTTTATTGGAGGAGACATTCTGTTTAGCTACTTCGGCAATAAGTGTTTTGATCTCATAGGTGCCGGCCTTTTTTATTTCAATGGTTTTTCCACTTGAATGTGCCAGGCCTATATAACCATTTTCTGCAATGGTAAGTTTATCATCCTTACCCAGTTTACTCCCGATTTTTACAGCCTCAAAAGTTGTGGCTCCACCCAAAGCTACCTGATTAGCACCTTTGGATACAAGTACTTTAAAAATATCATCTTGTGCAAATACATTGCTGGCAAGGAATAAGAATGAAAAAATTACGCTTAACATTTTAGTTTTCATAAACATGCGGCTTTTTGTTTTTCTGTAAATGTATATATTTTTTATCAATTTTCCTCTCAATTCTATTATAAATTACTTTTAAAATTCCGTAATACACCTCCACCAAATTTCCTGCCAAAACAATGGCAATGATTGGAAATGTAATATTAAATGTATAATGAAAGTGTTCAAACACTCTCAAAACTAAATAAAGCAAGGGTAAAATTTGCGCAAAAGCAACCACCAGAACTACTCCTTCATAAAGTTCCTTCATCCGTAAAAAGGTAAAGCAACAAAACCATACATTAATGTAAACCACAATAATTCCAAGTAGCCAGTTCAACCAATCGGGCATATCGTTGATATATTCTCCTTGTAAGATCATGGAAATAATATTGGCATGGATTACCACACCATACATATCAGGGTTTGCTTTTCCGATATAATTCTGATTTAAAGGAGTAAAAAACTTATCTTCCCAGGTATTGTGGCCTATATAATTTCCTAAATAACCCATTAAGACAATCTTATCCTTGAAAACTTCAGGAACAAAACGCTCTTCAAATAAATCATCGAGATCAAGTGCAGTAAAAACGGTTTTGGCATTTGATGAAACCCCCTTACGTGTATCTATATTTCCCTGATAATTAATAACCTCCACGTCATTCCCTCTGCTATGTAGTTTTTCAATAGCCATTGGGTCATATAATTCAGCCACCTTTACAGCAAAAAAAGGAATTTCCTTATCCCCAAAATTCTCATAGGGAGAAAATTCACGGGACGTTTTAAAGTTGTCATCCCCTTCAGTAATCATATCAGCAAACCCAAGGTGTGCATTTTTCAAAAACATAGGGTGAGACTTCAAATGATCTACCACTAAATCTTCTTCCTTATCTTCTATCAATTCGCTTACCAAAACAAGGTTTTTTGTACCTGCTAAAGCTTCAGCAAGAAGGGAATCGCCTATAGGATCTTTGGGAAGTCTAAAAAAAGCATCAATCCCAACTACCTTTGGTTCATATTTATTAATAATTTCCAATTGAGCGGCAATTTCAGCCCGGGAGCCTCCTATATTTACAATGGTAATCCTTTCTTCCTCTTTCGGATTCTCACGCATGTGCGAAAAAACAAGGTCAGTCAACCTAAAATCCCCGATGACATTCTCAATTGGGTTAAGAATCTCAAAATCCAAAGGGATAAATGATAATAAATACAACAAACCAACAACAAAGCTGGTTGCGTAAATACTATCTGAAAACAGTTTTCTATTTTTCCTTTTCACTTAAATCAATATTCACTAATTAGTAAATTTACAAAAATTATTGAAAACAACTTCGTATTTTTATATAAATAATTGATTGAATGGCATTAGGGAAAAATATTTCGGAGGAAAAATATATTAGCGGCATCGCTGCCGGCAACCGGGTTATCTTAAGTAAAGCCATAACATTGACCGAAAGTAAAAAGGAAGAAGACATCAATCTATCTTTAAAAGTGTTGGAAGGGATTCTCCCCCATACAGGTAAATCCCTCAGAATCGGCTTAACAGGCGCCCCGGGAGCAGGAAAAAGTACGTTTATTGAAGCTCTTGGAAACTACCTGATAAAAATAGGGAAAAAACCGGCTGTCCTTGCCATTGACCCAAGCAGCATGCTGACAGGAGGTAGTATTCTCGGCGATAAAACCAGAATGGAGAAACTGGCTTTTAATGAAAATGCTTTTGTCCGTCCAAGCCCTGCAGGAGATAATTCAGGAGGAATTGCAGAAAAAACACGGGAAGCCATTCTATTATGCGAGGCAGCAGGTTTTGACCCTATTATAGTAGAAACTGTCGGTGTAGGACAAACCGAAGCAGAGGTATATAATATGACCGACCTCTATGTTCTTTTACTGTTGACCGGTGCCGGGGATGAACTGCAAGCAATAAAAAAAGGCATTAATGAAATAGCTGACATTTTTATCATTAACAAAGCAGATGGTTTAAATAAAAACAACGCTGAAAAATTACAAAAAGAATTGTCCTACATTGTTAACGAACAACCACTTCTTACCCATTCCAACGAAAACACAGAGGATATCAAGCATTTTTGGGAAATAATACTGCAGGAGGAAAACAAGAGAAAACAAAACAAAATCTTTTTTCAGAAAAGAAAAAATCAAAATTTAGACTGGCTGCAAAAAAGAATTTTAAAAATTCTTAAACAGGAGTTTTTTAAGGCAAAAGCAGTACAAGAAAATTACGAGTATTTTGAACAACAGGTGATTGAGGGACAAATAGCTCCCGCAAAAGCAGCTCAAGACCTTTTTAATATTTACACAAACACACTAAGGAATCCTGATTTCGTTTTTAAAGAAGATAAAATCTGATTATTTTGGAGGGCAAAATAGATTAATATGCTAAAGCAAACTCACACCCAATACACCCAGGAAGAACATAAGAATTGGTCAATCCTATACAGCCGGATGATGCTAATGTTGCCTGAAACGGCTGATTCTGCGGTATTGGAAGGCTTAAAAAAGATTGGTTTCCCTTCAGACCATGTTCCTGATTTTGATGAAATCAATCAAAAACTTAAAGCATTCACAGATTGGGAGGTAATTCCTCTAAAGGATATGGTTTCCGATAATGATTTCATCGGTATGCTTGCAGATAAAAAATACCCATGCCGGACATGGATAAGGAGTGTAGCTCAAGTGGAGGACGAGACGGATGTTTATGATATTTTCCATGATGTTATTGGCCATACTCCCTTACTTACAAGACCTAACTATTGCCAATACCTTCAGGGACTTGGTAAGCTTGCACTTCAATACCTGGATAACGACAAAGCCATTCTAATGCTGAAAAGAATATACTGGCATACCATACAATTTGGCTTAAAAGTTTCAGGAGACTCATTAAAAATTTATGGTGCTCATTTAATATCATCAAGGGCTGAAACCTTGTTTTCTACCAGTGCAGGGGTTCCAAAATATGACTTTCATCTGGAAAAGATCGTAGAAACACCTTATGTTAAAAATCATTTTCAGGAAAGGTATTTTGTAATCAACAATTATGAACAATTAAACGACAATCTTCCTGCAATTGAAGCTATGCTTATTGATAGGTTTGGTAAAAGATAATGAAAGAAGAGTATAAACCTGTCAGTTTTTCAAAAACGACCATTACCGAGTTAATGATCCCCTCATATGCTAATTTTGGAGGCAAAATTCATGGAGGTATATTGTTATCACTGATGGATAAAGTAGCTTATGCCTGTGCATCCAAACATGCAGGCAATTACTGTGTAACTGTTTCGGTTGACAACGTTGATTTTTTGCAACCAGTCGAAGTTGGCGATTTGGTTTCGTTGAACGCTTCTGTAAATTACGTCGGACGCACCTCGTTGGTGATAGGGATTCAGGTAATTGCCGAAAATGTCATGAACCGAACGGTAAAAAACACAAATACTTCCTACTTTACAATGGTATCCAAGGGGCAGGATGATAAATTGATGGAAGTCCCCGGACTTATACTTGAAACCAAGGAAGAATTAAAAAAATACCTGGAAGCTATAAAAAGGCGGGAGATAAAAGGATCCTACAAAAAATCGATGGCGGAAGTTCAGGAAACACTCGACGTAGATCAGGAATTGTACATATTGAAAAATGAAAGATGCATATTGAAAAATATGTAAGAATTCAACTAGATCTTGGCAATCCACTCCATTCTATAAGAAAAACCAGTTTAAGGGAAACAAAGTATTTTTTTGAACGTTCAAATATTAATTGTCCTTCATGAATTTTTCATATAGGCAATTTATTTAGGCATCAGCAAATGAACGACAACTCCTAATTTCATCGGGGAAATAATGACGAACAGCAATACCGACATCAGTAATAACG
The DNA here is from genome assembly GCA_046313675.1 of Cytophagaceae bacterium. Lineage (GTDB taxonomy): Bacteria > Bacteroidota > Bacteroidia > Cytophagales > Cytophagaceae > JBKBXU01. The sequence continues at coordinate 7,863 of JBKBXU010000040.1, read as the reverse complement.
ATATGAATGATTTGAATCTGGCTTTTTATGAAAAATTAGGAGTAGATCCTTTTAAAGAACTGGCTATAAAAGGCGGATTCCATTCATATATAGACCTTGAGCTGGCATTCCCTTATATTAAAGATTCTAAAACAATTCTTGAATTAGGTGCCGGTTACGGAAGATGCCTTGATTTCTTCCTGGAAAAAAACTTTAACGGGAAATTAATTGCCGTAGAACTTAGTAAGCCCCTCCTCTCTCACTTAAGTGTTAAATACGCTACAGAAATTCAGGAAAACAAAATAGAAGTTATTGCAAAGGACATTAAAACCATTTCATTAAGTGAAAGGGCAGATGCTGCGCTCTGGATGTGGTCAGGAATTATCGACTTTGCTCCTGAAGAGCAGGCAAATGCCATAAAAAACATTTATGACTCCTTAAATCCACATGGACGATTAATTATAGACATTCCACGTCTAGGCTATCAAACATACGCGCAACACATTGACTCTCAACACCTGCGTTTTGATTCTCCCTACGGGCCGTTAAACTGTTACATTCCCAGTTTGAAAGATATACAGATGTATTGCTCCTTTGCAGGTTTTTCAAAAATCATCAACCTTGACTACAATACCACTACCGAAAAGCAAAGAACTCTGTATATTCTTGAAAAATAACACCAAATAAGGAATAGTGCCCTTGCAACTAATTTTGGCAAAGAAATGTTTTGATCTTAGAACGCCTTAATAAGTTATAAAAATGGACAAGCTTAGCTGCATATTATTAGTAGATGATGATGAAATAAATAATTTTATTAATGAATCTATGATAAGAAGGATGAATCTTGCCGAAAAAGTGAAGATTTCTTTGAATGGAGAGGAGGCGCTTCTATATCTTGCTAAACACGGTTCTACGTTTGACTCTGATTATCCAGAACTTATTATTCTCGATCAACATATGCCTGAAATGGAAGGTGCAGAGTTTTTGGAGGTGTTTAATCAGATTAATGCCAACAATGAACACAAAGCAAAAATAGTAGTCCTGACGGCTTCTGAGAATCCTGACATAAAAGAAAAGCTGGAAAATCTCGGAGTTCGAAATTTTTTAATTAAGCCTCTAACAGAAGAAAAGCTGAAGAGGGTATTGGATGAGTAAGGTTGCAACTCAGTATACATTTGAATTTGAGAACTTTTTTATCTTTTAAGCAGTGCAACACCCTGATTTTTTATTATTCCATATAACTTTACCTGCTCTTCATCCATTTGAATTTTAAACCTTGATTTTGCAATAGATTCGTCATGAATAGCATAAGAAAATACATCAGCTTGCGTAGCATGACCACTCCAACCCCTCTCTAATTTAGGAGGCTAAGACTCAAATAGGAACGAAGCCACTGATTTAAGTAATTTTGCTCAGATTAACCCCTTAATGAAAAATCCTCTTTTTCTAATGTTAAATTAAGATTATAATAAGGATCCCCCTTGGCCAGTATTTTCTGGTGTCGATTCAACATAAATTGAACTTCTTTGGAAAACCTTTCCTGCTTTTCCGGGGTATCTTCGCTTCCCCGTGAAATCGACTCGTGATGGTATGCTTCACAATAAGGGGTGTAAATATTCAAATATTCTTTCTCCCTTAAACGCAAGCATAAATCAACATCGTTAAATGCCACTTTAAGATCTTTCTCATTAAATCCACCTATATTTAAAAATACTTCTTTTTTAACCATTAAACATGCTGCGGTTACAGCACTTAAGTTTTGCACCAAATCTAATCGGGCAAAATAACCGGGATGGTCTTTGGGAGATCCTCGGTGGGAATGACCTGCAAGAGTTAAGGGGCCAATAATAACTCCTGCATGCTGAATAGTATTATTTGGGTAATAAAGCTTTGCACCTATTGCACCTGTTTCCGGGCGCTGTGAATGTTCTAAAAGTGCCTCCAACCAACCGGAAGAAATGAATTCAATATCATTGTTTAGAAATAGCAAGTGCTCTCCCTCTGCAACAGACGCTGCATAATTATTAATTTGAGAGTAATTAAAAGGCACATTATATTCTATAAACTTGATTCTCTTATCCATTTTCTGCAATTCCTTCATCAAAGAAAAAGTATTATTCTGTGTGCTATTATTACTTACACCAATAATTTCAATATTAGAATAACCACAGGTAGAAATAAGAGAGTTTATACACATAGATAAAAGCTCGGGTTTATCTTTAAATGGTATAATTATACTTACCTTAGGATTGTTAAGAATTGCTCGTTGCACCCTATAGGTCCCAGGATGCTTACCATCTAAGACATCACCTGAAATACGCCTTCGCTTCATAGCATTTTCTAAGGCACGCTTTCCAGCCTGATGTGCATAAGATTTTGCACTATGTTCTACAGCAGTAGATCCCGGTATCATTCGCCAGTGATATAAGATTTTAGGAATATGGACAATTTTATTTGTTCTTTCAGTAAATCTTAGAACCAAATCATAATCCTGAGAACCTTCAAATCCTCTCCTAAAACCTCCAATCTCATCAACAATTGATTTCTTATAGACGCCTAAATGGGAAATATAGTTTTGAGACAATAATAAATCAGGTGAAAAATCAGGTTTAAAATGAGGTTGTACTAAATTGTCATTAGAATCTATTTTATCTTCATCAGAGTAAACTAAATCTGCATCAGTTTCATTTAGTACCTTTACAACCTCAAATAAAGCATCGGGAGTCAACTCATCATCATGGTCTAAAAGAGCCACATATTCTCCTGTACATAATTTCAGGGCAGCATTGGAAGCCTCTGATATATTGGAGTTTTCTTCAAGCCTTACAACTTTGATTTTGTTGTTACCTTTAAAACCCTTCAAATAATCGATCGTTTCCTGTTTGGTTGAACAATCATCAGCTATACAAAGCTCCCAATTTGTATAGTATTGCTTTTCCACCGAACCTATGGCCAAAGCTAACCATTTAGGATCTGTATTGTAAACGGGAATTAATATAGAAATCTTTGGCTTGTACCCTAACTCCTTTATTTCCTCCTTAATCGGTTTAATCCTTTTAAGAGAATCATACCCTGCCTTCCATTTCCGTGTCAATCGGAATATGCTCTTAACTCCCCGTAATACTATTTGCGGGACGATTCTCTTTATGGCCCTCTTAACACGGTTTTTTAATCTCATATGCTCAATAATTGAATAAAGATTGTTTATGTGATTATCTTTATGCAATAATTCTTCCTGAGACCTAAACAACAACTCTTTTCGAAACCGTTCTTTTTCTTCTCCGGCAACCGATGCTTGCCGCACGATTTCCGCTTCTAAGTCATGTTCTCTTTGACGGCTGTTTTTCAAAAGTTCATCTATGCCGGCTAGGTGCTTGTGCAACTTTCCTAACACTTCCACAACATTCGAAGCATAAACTTCGCAGTTCTTTTCCACTATATATTTAACTAACTGGTACCTGGTATCGGGATCGTTGCACCCAGACACCATTGAATTATTTCGTACCCGATAATAAAAGAGAAATTCGTCAATGTGATGAAAACTATACCCGGATTTAGCTACTCTGATCCAAAAATCCCAATCTTCATACCCAATTTTGTTTAACAAGCCTGTATCATATCCACCTGCCTTTTCCCAAACTTCTTTTCTGAATAAGGCACATGCATCAATATAATTTCCGGCTAAAAGCAAAGAAAGGTCAAAATCACTGACTTCTTTTTTTGCTTCAACCGCCCCAAACAGCTTCACATTACCATAGACCACTCCCACATTCAAATCCTTGAAACAGTCCAATGCTTTTACCAGATACTGGTATTTTACTTTATTATCCGCATCAAGTGGTAGGATTATTGATGAACCAGCATGTTCAATGGCATAATTTCTTGTCTTAGCAAGACCTTCATTTTGCTTGTGTAATACTTTAAACCCTTTTGATTGAAGAGAATTTAAGATTTCAAGTGTGGTAAAATTGGTTGATCCATCATTAACGATGAGAATTTCAATTGATACTGATCCATCATTTTCAATAAATATACTTTCAATAGCCTCAAGCAGAAATATCCCATCATTAAATACAGGTATAACAATAGAGATTTCAGGGTTAGCGGGCTCTTTTACTTCAGGAATATTATTTATAATACTTTTATAATTAATAGCTAAACTTTCAAAATAATGATTATCATATTCTTTAAAACTAACGTTTTTATGATTTGCCAGGCTAAAGCTATATACAGCTTCATTTTTAAAATAACTATTTGGATAAAACTCAACTTTTTTATCCATTAAAGCTCCAGCAATGGCTACATGCAACCTATTGGTCCTAATTACATTATGCTGAGAAATCAACCCCAAAAAATCGTCAAGATAATCCATCCAATAATCTAATCGCCAAAACTCTGTAGAATAAGGTTTCCCTTTTAACTGAAGCTCATCAGATAAATCAATATTTAAAACTGGAATATCCTGCACTCCCTTTTCACCATCTTTCCTAAAAGCATTTAAAATCCCATGGGTTTTTTTTGACTTATAAGGAAAATAGTCAAAATGAAAAGCCATATCATTTGATAAAAAAATATTCTCCTTATGTTTTAATGAAGAAAATAAAAAATCATAAGACTTTTTCTCTCTACAGAATATGTAAACATTTTCCCCCAACTGCTCAAATACTTCGAGAACTTTCTTGCCAAAAATAGTATGGGGCAGTATTACTACTTTATCATAGTTTCTATTTAACTTCTGAAGCCTGGGCAATAACCAACAATAATCATCAATTAAATTTCCTCCTCCTCCAAGGAATAATACATCCCCACGTTCATCCTCATTCCCTTCTATTGTTTGGAAGGAAATTTTGTGCCTTTGGAATACTTGTAATGTAGATGCAAAAATTAATATATCTCCAACATTTCCATTATTAGGAAGATAATCAACACAGGTTCCCGAAAATTGTGTCAAAAACTCATTAATATCAATTTCGTTATACATTTAGTTTAATTTATAAAGAGAATATAGAATTAATTTAATACGACAAAAAAGCTTTTATTTACTTTACTTCAAAGAAAAATCTTCATACTCCAGACTTAAATTTTTATTATAAAATGGATCTCCATTTTTCAAAATCCGACTATGAAGCTTTTGAAAAAGATTTATCTCAAAATTATGCCTTTTTATTTTTTCCGGGGTATCTTCATAACCTCTGGAAATCGACTCGTGATGATAGGCTTCACAATAAGGCGTATAAACATTTAAGCACCCCTTCTCTTGTAAGCGAAGGCAAAAGTCCACATCGTTAAATGCCACTTTAAGTTCTTCATTTAAGCCTCCGACTTCTTTATACAGCGACTTCTTTACCATCATACAAGCTCCTGTGACAGCGCTAAGGTTTTGTACCAGATAAATTCTGGAAAAGTATCCATGATGCCCTCTGCGATACAATTTATGAGAATGCCCGGCAACTCCTCCTATTCCAATAATAACTCCAGCATGCTGTATAGTGTCATCCGGGTAATAAAGCAAACCACCTACAACGCCAACATCTATTCGTTGTGAATGCTCGAGCAACGACTCAACCCAATCAGCACTTATAATTTCTATATCATTGTTGAGCAAGATCAAGTGATCTCCCTTGCTGATCCCTGAAGCAAAATTATTAATAGCAGAATAATTAAATTCCTGATTATACTCTACAAATTTTATCCTTTTGTCTTTTGCTTCATAGGCTTTCATCAGCTCGAAAGTTTCCTCTTCAACACTGTTGTTACTGACCCCCAAAACCTCATAATTGGAATAAGTGCTTTTATCCAATATAGAATCTAAACATTTCTTTAATAAAAATGGATTGTCCTTAAAGGGAATTATAATGCTCACCAGGGGATTTCCTTCAATGGCTCTTTTTATGCGGTAGGTACCTGCAAACACCCCGTTATGTACTTCACCTTTTACCCTTCGTCTTTTCATGGCACTTTCCAGGGCAAGTTTACCGGCATCATGGGCATAGGATTTTTCTGAAAACTCACTTGCTGTAGATCCGGGTATCATCCGCCAATGGTAAAGGATTTTGGGTATATGATGTATCTTTTCAGCACACTCGGCTACTCGAAGGAAAAGGTCATAATCCTGAGCACCTTCATAGCCTTTTCGAAAACCGCCAAGTTCAGAAACCAGGCTACGCTTTATTACCGCAAGGTGGCATATATAATTTTGGGATAATAAATGATCGGGGGAGTAATCCGGCTTGTAATGAGGATTTTCATATTTCCCCTCCAAAGTAAGCTTATCTTCATCAGAATACAAGAACTCCGCTCCATTTTCATTTATGGCCTTTACTACCTCAAATAAAGCATCGGGAGTCAACTCATCATCATGGTCTAAAAGAGCCACATAATCTCCAGAACAAAGTTGTAAGGCGGCATTGGAAGCCTCTGATATATTAGAATTTTCTTCAAGCCTAACAACTTTAATTTTCTTGTTCCCTTTAAGACCCTTCAAATAATCGATCGTTTCCTGTTTGTCTGAATGATCATCAGCTATACAAAGCTCCCATTTTACATAGTATTGCTTTTCCACAGATTTCACGGCTTTATCAAGCCATTTTACATCCGTATTATAAACCGGTACAATAACTGAGATAAGAGGATGATAATTGAAAGTATTAATGACTTCTTTTGCAACGTTCTCCTTCATACTACATTTATAGGAATACTTTTTCAGGTGCACAATTAAGGGATCACCAGACCTCCGTATCCTTTCATTGTATATGTTTTTGATTTTTTTCTGTACCCTCTCAGGAAGAATAGATAGAAGCAGCTTTAAAGATTTCCTGAATACTTTCATTAATTCATTTACTTATACAACGAATATCAATATTATATTATTAAAAAATCAGGAAATTACATTGCTTTTTCTCTGCTTAAAAATATTATAATACATAATGATTTTCTTTAAATGATTAAAACAAAAATTAAAGTCTTTAACAGGATGTGCATATTTCCAAAAAGCCCAATTTTTTAAGCCAGTTACATCATATCCATGAAAGCCAAACTGTCCATTCCAATTGTCCCACATTCGATATCTTCCCTCAAAGCTAAACTTTTTGGCCAAAGAAACAGGTGCAAATGTCATACCTTGATTAAGCAAGTAATCCCGGTAGGTACGGCATATCTGAAAATCTTCAGGATGATACTTTTCAATAAAATTTTCCCGAGCGGTAAATTCTAATAAGCGTTTAGACCGCAAACTAAACCCTCCATTACCAACGTTCCCTCCTGATTCATACCACCATGGTGCTCCAATATAATCATATTCCAGATATTCATCAGACCAGGCATGTGGATTTAGCACAAAACCATCATGTTGAATTATTAATACATAATTGGTGTCCACATATTCATTCAGGTTTTTTAGTATAAATTTTGAATATTCTTCTGTTGACTTAATCAAAGGTATTTTAACCGAATATTTATGACTGGTCTCCAAAGAAGTCAACAGTTTTATAGACCCAAAGGAGATTTTTTTTGTAGAAACCTTAGCGGCCGTTAACAATCTGTTAAAGTTCTGACAATCGATACCCAAGAGTGTAACGTCCTTAAGGGCTATTTTTGAAGGATTACCTGAAACAGGAAACATCATAATTTTACCAACTTGCCTTATTTGTTAATTTATTGTTAAATTTATGAAAAAATAATTCAAATATTAAACCGAATGAATACCTCAAAATATTTGTAGTCTTTTTTTAAAAAAAATCTAATTTATAGTTCATTTATGAGTGTTTAATGTACATCTTTACAGTTATTGGTGAGATGTTTATTCCTAATGGTGAATACCCAGAAAAAATACAAAATTTTAATTGAAGCGTCTAAACTTGATCTCCCAACCAATGATGGGTGTAA
>JBKBXU010000039.1:0-19786 GCA_046313675.1 Cytophagaceae bacterium | reverse complement strand
ACGTACCATTCAACAAATGCTGTTTCGACACAGTAATAGACAAAAAGATATTAATCGGCACTACTCAAAATCAGAGTGACAAAGTAGAACTATTTAGAACGCAGATAAAGAAACACCAAACATGATCGGATTCATTTCCGGAGCTGTGTTCGACTGAAAGATGTCTGATAAGCTATAATATCCATAAAAAAGAAACCTTCCATAACCGATCCTACCTGTTACTCCATACCTGAATCTGTTGACGTAGTGGTCATGGGAAACTTTTTCTTTAACCGTGCGATCGCCAACGTCATATTTTACCTTAGTTTGCGCCTGGAACCGCATACCCACTTTTCCTCCAAGTGCAATTTTAAACGCCTTATTATTTATTGAGCTACTTTTGAATCTTAACTCAAAGGGTATATCTACAAAGTTGGTTGATAATTTTGATTTACGATAGTCAACATTCATTCCGGTCATATAATTCTCCAGAGCAAGTACAGTGTCTCCCCAGGCAGATATTTGCACATTGTCCTGGAAGAAAAAATTATCCAAACCAACACCGATGCCGGGATTGAAGGTGAATTTTTCACTACCTAATTCAATCCTATGGTAGTAATAGATGTTGACACTGGCAGGCCTCCACATTCTTGTTTGCATAAGAGCAGGGGCATTGTTGAGGTGTACCAAGCCTAAATCAAGCATTATGCCTTTCCAGGGGCTCTGCTTTGGCGTCAGGGAATTAATATTCATGCCTAATTGAGTAGTGTCTTTGGAAGCATGGGCAGTAGAAGATAAAAAAGTAAAAAGAATTATAAAGGGTAAAAGGTTTTTCATGGTAAAAATTTATTTGTAGAACCAGTAAGGCGTTTTTTTGTTTATTTAATGGATAAATTATGAAATCATTTTTAAAATAGAAAATTAATTAATTACATTTGCATTCCAATAGAAAAAGGAAATTTATTGATTTTTCTAAGGATTAAAAATTATTAATGCATTCGTAGCTCAATTGGATAGAGCACCTGACTACGGATCAGGAGGTTTGGGGTTCGAATCCCTACGAGTGCACTTGGATCAAGCGCTTAAGGTTACAAAAACTTTAAGCGCTTTTTTATTCTAATAATATTTCGTGGCTAAGATGTGAGGTGTTTTCTTTTTCGACCTATATGATAGTTTATATGATCTTTTTCGGATAAATGAATTAATCCATATTTGTTTAATACCTCCTGAACTCTTAAATTATTAAAAATCCAAACATTTTTATTTGCACCTTTATGATTATGACATAGAGTCATATAAATATTAGGATCAGGCGTTAACTTTTTTAAAATATTGTCAATTATGTATAATGCCCACTCCGGTTCGAATAAGTGGAGAATATCAGGCATTATGAGAGTATTAAACTGTTGATTTTCTATTTCTTTTAAATCATCTATAATAGATCCGGAGCTAGTGACTAATATTGACTTTTCAAAAAGTCCTTTTTCTTTGAAATCATCCATGGTTTTTAATGGCGTTGACTTACTTTCACCACTCCTAGAATAACTATTCAAATTAAATCCTGCATAATATTTAAACTCATTAGCTTGGTAACAAGTTACAAAGCATAAGGCTTTCCATCCTAATCCATATTCTAAAACTGTAGAATTTAAGGTAACTGTTTCTTTTAAGATTTTAATTTCTGATTTTTCTATAGTCATTAGTGTCTTTTTTTTATTTACCTAAATTATTAAATAAAACTTATAATGAACAGATAAATCTTGTTATTTTTTTCATAAACAATTGATATGTAGGTGTTTTTGTAAAATATTGTATAAATTTGTATAATATTGTACATATTAGTTGAGCTGCTTTAATCCCACTACCCGTTGAGTTCCGCAGGGGATTAAAAAATAATAAAGAACCTTTGACTCGTCTATTAGTTTAGGTGGCGTTATTTAAAAATGAGTATAGATAAAATTTTAGAAAAATTTACAACAGAGCAAAAATATGGTTTGGGTACGACTAGATAAATAAATTCAGCAGAATTATAAAGCTGAACCGCCAACATCCTGTAAAAAATAAAAAGACATGAGTTAAAAGCATCGCGCCAGTTTTTTATTTTTTATCATACATCGAAGTTAACATCCTTTCGCTGAGGGGTAGTATTGGAAACTCAATAATACATTTACCGGCCTTGCATGAAACTTTCATGTAATTATTAGAGATAGGATAGTTGCCAAAACTAAAAATTTTTTATATTTATTAAATGAAGAGGTTTTATTTATTCTTGTTTTTTTTATTAGCAACTCACACTATACATGCACAAGGCATTAGTCAAACAATAAAAGAAGGGTTGATTTTATCATATTATATAGCAGTAGGAAATTATGATTCCATTGAAAGTTATATAAAAAGGCACAACTATATTTTTGATGCGAACAATAAGGTAGAAAATGAAAAATGGTACGTAAAAAAAATAAGCAATGAGAATGCTCTAATTTTAATTTTGTTTAGAGAGAATAATAAATCAAAAATAGGTTTTTTAAATGTAAATACATCAGGTTCTTTTTTTGCTGAAAAAATCGAAGAAGAAATAAAAAATCACTCAAACTTTGATCATTATAAGGATTCTGCATATAATTTTCTTATCTCCAAGAAAAAAGAAGATGTGTCAGGCCACTCAGAGAATTTAGAAGATATTTTTCATTTTGTTTCCGTTGTCCAAATTGATAAAGAAATTATTTGGTTTTACCCCCCACTGGTTTTTACATCTTATTATGCGTGGGATTTATTAATTAGTGATCTTTTTGAATAAGTTTCGGTAAATATTCTTGTTCACTTATCTATTTTTATCCTTTAATTCTTAATGAATAAATAAAATTTTGAAAAGTTATAACGATATAATTTTCTAAAGCATATTATTTAAGTAAAAGTATATATCCAGAGTGTTTAAGTTTATGAGAAGGTTATATTTAGCTCTATTCCTTTTTTATCCCTTTTTTGCATTTTCACAAAAGCCTTCAGAAAATGAATCTATAATCCAGGAAGGCTTAATTCTATTAAATTACATTCAGGAGGATTTATATGAAAATCATATCCTTTTAGCACAAAAAGACTCCCTACAAGAAGCTTTTCAGGAAGCTTTCCGTCAAATTAATTCTAGAGACTCGACTGTGAATACCAAAGAACTTTTTATTATCCTAAGCAAAGTTTTTACCAGCATTCAAGATGGCCATACCACCATCTTTGATCTTAACTATAATAGTTTTGACGGTTTATTATTTCCTTATGATATTTTAGTTTATGAAAATAAGCTGTTTATTAAAGAAAATTTTAATTGCTCACAGCTAAAAAAAGGGGATGAGATCATTTCTATAAATAATACTCCTACCTCAAAGTTCTTAGAAGAAATGAGCAAACTAACTTTTTATGAAGATGAGAGGGTTATCCCTAAAATAGTCCAAAAAAGGTTTCCATATTTTTTATGGCTACTTTCAAAAGAAAATTGTCCTGCCTTTGACATACAGTATAAGCCTTATGGGAAAGATGAAATTTTGAACATTATAATATCTCAGCCTTTAGATCAAACACTCATAAATAAGTCCACTAAAGACCATATCATACATAAATTAAACAATAGTGCAGAGCTTTATAGGATTAGTAGCAACACTGTGTGCTTAAAAATTATGAATTTTAATGATACGGAGAAATCCTTTAAAAAATTTATGCAACAATGTACCCACTATCTTAATCATCATACAAATTATGAAAATATTATAATTGACATTAGAGGAAATCCCGGAGGAGGTATAAACAATGCCTTTACAGTATTAAAATATTTTATCCCAAATAATCAATCCTTGGAGTTATCAATCAGGCACTATTCAGGCCCACTCCTTAATATGTCTTTTAAAAAAATTAACATTGTTAGAAAAATGAAGGCATACCTAAGCAGAGCTAAGTATAAACCTATGAATGGTAGAAAACAATTTACCACTCACCTTTACCGCTTCAAAGGGGTAAAAGAAAAGGTGCTTATAGAAGGAAATATTTTTTTATTAACTAATGAAGAAACTTTTTCTTCTGCAGGAATTTTTGCCGATTATTTTAAGGCATATAATATTGGTATTACTTATGGGAAACACCACGTAAACTACAAATTAACAGGAGGCACCTTTTATCAAACTTTTAAAAACCTAAATTTTAGATACTACATTCCCTCTCTCAAATTTATTTACCCTGAAAAACTAAGATTATGTGAACCACCGGATCAAATTATCGACTGCTCATTGGAAGAACAAATATTTAAAGCCGATTGCATAATGGACAAGATTCTTGAAATCATTGAATAAAAAATCAATGTATGGAAACCACTATCCGTTGTGTTTCGCAGGGCTTTCCGGATTATAAAATAATATAGAGTCTTTGACTTGACTTATGTGCAACACGGCTTAGTAGTAGGGTTAGCACTTGCCGAAGAAAAGTTAAACTCTTGCAGGCCTAAAAACAAAAAAACCCTCCGTTTACCAGACGGAGGGCCCATTAACCATTTTATTAACCTATTTACCAAAAAACAACCAGGAACGTTAAAAACCTGATGCTAATTGATGAATAAGACTTTTGATCTCTGCATCTGAATGTTTCAGACACTGAGTTTGTATCTTCTTATTTAATTTGCTTTAATTTTCTCAACAAGAACCATACCATTAGTTTTGTTAGTATGAAATTATGCAAATGTAAATGCATAAAAACAACAGAAAAGCGAGAATGTTATTGTACAATTCAAAGAACTTCTTTTTGGTGTTGTTTTAGTCGTTTTTAACTGCTTGGTAACTAAAACAAGTTTTTAATGACAATACATCCTCTTTGCACTGCAAAATTGCAAAATAATTATCAAAAATGAAACAGAAAGTGTTAAAAATCTTTCTTGAAAAGAGAAATTGGTTTAAAGTATTAAATATGACAAAATTTATATTATTGCTTTTTTTAAACCTGATTTACTTATTTGTTGATCATTTCAGGAAAATAAGGTTGAATTTTTAACGCGTTTTTTCATAATTTAATAAAATTATCAAATTTTTGGCTCGAAATTTAACCTGCAACATTTTCTCCCATTTGCTCTGACATTAATCGTATGCCTTCTTCAAAAGTATGCGGATCATATCCTAATTTATCAATGGCTTTGTCGATCAGGAAGCCTGTTTTTAATGGCCTGACGGCAATTTGCTTAAATTTGGTTGAGTCTGACTTAGTAATAAGGCTTTTGTCAAGGTTAAAGAAGTCAGCAGTTTTAATGGCCATGTCATAAGGTGTAAGGATTTCTTTGCCTGATATATTAAAAATTCCAGTTGCCTCACTTTCCATTATAAGATAGCATCCCATTGCCAGGTCTTCTGCCAGTGTGGGGGAGCGAAATTGGTCATTCACTACTTGGATTTCTTTTTTCTCTTCCAGATTTTTCTTTACCCACAGAACAATATTGCTTCTGCTCATGTCATGAGCAATGCCGAATACCAGTACCGTTCGTACAATAGCCCATTTAATTTTACTTTTTGTTACGATTTTCTCTGAAGCCAGCTTAGTTTCTCCATAATAGCTAAGAGGTTTGGCATTCGCAGATTCATCATAAGGGCCGTCTTCTCCATCAAAAATAAAATCGGTAGAGAGGTGTATCAAAAAGCTTTTCGCCTTTTTTGCAGCCTCCACAAGGTAATTTACAGCGTCAACATTTTGTTGCCTACATGCTTCCTTGTCTACTTCACACTGGTCGACATTGGTCATAGCGGCTGTATGAATAATAAAGTCAGGGTTTAGTGTGCTTACGACTTCTTCCACCTGAGATTTTTTGGTAATATCCAGGGAAAGGTAAGTATATCCTTCTTTTTGAGGAAGCCTATTTTCTCCCCGGCCGGTGGCAATCAGATCGTAAAGTGGATCTTCTGTCAACAGTTGGACGAGTTTTTGTCCCAATAGTCCATTTGCGCCAGTAATTAAAACTCTCTTCTTCATAGGTGGAAAATTTATAAAGGATAAATAATTTATTTGGTGTACTCGTAGCCGTAAAGCTTCGTAATTTTCTTTTTAGGTAGCCTTAGTACCTTCATAGTCATCGTAATATCTTCTTTCGGTTTATTGGCTCCAACTGTCTTTTGCTCAGCTATGGCATCAATAACCTCTAAGCCTTTTACCACTTTGCCAAAAACCGTATAGGCGCCGTCCAGATGAGGCGTTCCACTGCTGCTATGCACTATGTAAAATTGAGAACCGTTGGATTCCCGTTTAGGGTTTATGTTATCTCCTAACCGAGCCGCAGCTACAGAGCCTTTTTCATGTTTTAATCCTTCTTTTATTTCATGTTCCAAGGTATAACCCGGACCGCCTTGTCCTTCATTTCCAGGTATGGAATCTTTGGAGTTAGGGTCTCCTCCCTGAATCATAAAATTTTTTATAGCCCTGTGAAAGGTTGTGTTATTATAAAAGCCTTCACGACTAAGCTTTATGAAGTTTTCCTTGTGCAATGGTGTTTCATCAAATAATACCACATGCATTTCTCCAAAGCGGGTTTCAATAACTATTATGTTATCGTGTTTGCTCTTCCTTTTTTGCGAAAATGCAAGGTTGGTTATGAGGCATATGCTAAATAGAATTATTGTTAATTTCCGCATTGAAAGGACAGGGATTAAAGTTATTTATAACTATATATCTAATAAAATGTTACCTTTTTTACTTGTTTTTTTTAATTTCCTCAAGGATTTCTTTCCCTCCGGAATTAAGAATTGAAAGTCCTAATGTTTGCCCTAACTTAACAGAGTCTTCTCTTGGACCTGTGATGGTTTCTTTGATCAGGTTCTCCCCATTTGTACTAATTACCCCTCCGGTAATACTTAGCTGGTTATTGCTTAAATTGGCCAGGGCAAAAACAGGGATACTGCAACCGCCCTCAAGGGTTTTTAAAAAAGAACGTTCTGCTAACAGACAATCTTCGGTTTCCTTGTGGTTTAGAGCTGCTTTTATTGCATTATGCTTTTCAGGATCAAGGTTTTTGGATGCTTCTATAGCGATGCTTCCCTGTCCGGTAGCTGGTGTAAACTGCTCTTGAGAAAAATGCTTTACGATAAGAGAATCCATGTTCATTCTGTGTACTCCTGCGTAGGCAAGGATCATTGCCTGGAAATTACCATTTTCGAGTTTTTGTACCCTTGTTTGAAGATTTCCTCTGGCTTCCACGGTTTTAACATGTGGATAGAAGTGTTTTAACATAGCTTTTCTGCGGGCAGAAGAGGTGCCTATAGTTACCTCTTTAGTTTGGTCGCTTATATCAAAATTTTTATCCAGACTCAGCAAAACATCATGACTTTGTTCTCTTTCCGTAAATGCAATAATTTCAAGGTTTTCCCCTAAGTCAGTTTGCATATCTTTAGCGCTATGTACCGCAATATCAATTTCTTTATTGATCAGCTTTTCTTCCAATTCTTCTGTAAATAGTCCTTTGGTTCCTATTTCAGCAAAGGAAGTATGAAGGATTTTATCTCCTTTGGTTTCTATTGCAATGATTTCAGTGTCAAATCCTGCTTGTTGTAATTTATCTGCTACATGGTAAGTTTGCCATAAGGCCAGTTTGCTTCCTCTGCTTCCTATTATAACTTTTTGCTTCATGTGCTTATTTTGAGTGAAGAATTGATGCTATGTTAAGCGATAAATCCAGGAACGTTATTTTGGCATTGGCATTCCTTTCAATATGATAGGATGCCTCATTTAGTTCATTGGTAATCTTATCTATTTTTGTATGGTCAAGGACTTTTGAAAAATTCTGTATAAATTTTAAGTCCTCCTCATTTAACCTTAAAATACTTTGGTCAGCGTATTTGTATATCAGGCTTTCACGAAATATGTTTAATCCATATTGGAAAAAATTTTTCTGATTTTCTTTGGCCAATTTTTGAAAGCTTTCCGTCCAGTTTATCATTTCCGGAATGTCTTTACGGTAGCAAGATCTCATCCATTCGCTAAATATCTGGTGGTTATCTTCTTCTGTTTCCGATATTAGTTTTATGGCTTCATGCATATTGCCATCGGCCAGATAAGCCATTTGAGTGGCCTTTTTACTTTCTTGTTCAAACTTATCGATCAGGTGTTGACTTACCTCCTGATCTGTAAAAGGGGGTACTCGCACGATCTGTGTTCTTGAAAGTATGGTTGGCAGGATCTTCTCCAGGGAGTTTGTTATTAAAAGAAAAATGGTTTTCTCAGGCGGCTCTTCCAGGATTTTTAATGTAGCATTGGATGCATTTACATTCATTTGGTCTACCATCCATATTATAAGAACCTTAAACTCTGCTTCAAAAGATTTAAGAGAAATGGTTTTAACAATGTTTCTTGCCTCATCTGCAGATATATTCAGCTGCTTATTCTCTGCACCTATAAAATTCCCCCACTCGCTTAAACTGGAATACGGGTTGTGTAATACAAATTCTCTCCAATGCTTCATGAATAATGCACAACTGGGGTCTTTACTGATTTCTTTGGTAGTGTTTATCGGAAAAACAAAATGAAGATCAGGATGGATGATTTTGTTGATCTTAAGGCAGGATGAGCATTTGCCACAAGAGTCCTCTGGTGTACGATCTTCACAATTTATGTACGCTGCATATGCCAAAGCCAGCGCAAGCGAGGCATTGCCTTCTTGTCCGGAAAAAAGTTGCGCATGGGCTATATGGTTATTTAAAACCGATGACCGGAGGGTGTTCTTTAAACTTTCCTGTCCGGGAATTTGTGAAAATAGCAAAACTCCTAAATTTGGTTGCTTAAAAATACAGTATTTTTAATTTTTAGCCAACCACTTTAGTCGTGCTTTTATCAACAGTTTCTTTGGAAATATGATTTAGTATGCAAATGTCAGTATCTGAAAGTGTTTTGTTCCTCCGTTCCATTACTGCCTTAATGGTTTCGAGCGCTTTTTCCACTTTATAAGGCACAAGTTCTTCCGGGCTTCCCCATGAAAATGAAGGTACATGTTTAGGGAAAAATCCGCTTCCGTACAGGTTGGTGCAGACCCCTACAACCGTTCCTGTATTAAACATGGTATTAATGCCAGTTTTAGAATGATCTCCCATTATTAGTCCACAAAACTGTCGACCACTGTTTATGAGTTTTTGTTCTTTGTAGGAGTAGACCTGGACGTTTCCATAGTTATTTTTTAGGTTTGACGTATTGGTGTCTGCGCCAAGGTTACACCATTCTCCTATGACCGTATTTCCAATAAAACCGTCGTGGGACTTGTTGCTGTAGCCAAAAATTACGGAATTGCTGACCTCACCTCCAACCTTTGAATAAGGTCCGATGGTATTGTCTCCGCGCATTTTAGCGCCCATGTTTACCGTTGATCCTTCACAAAGTGCAAATGGCCCTCTTATTAAAGCTCCTTCACAAACCTGTGCGTTTTTACCTATGTAGATAGGGCCTGCTTCTGCATTTAGGACTGCTGCTTTTATCGAAGCGCCCTCTTCAATAAATATGTTTTCAGGATTATATACAATGGTGTGTGGATCCTTAATTGCGGCTGTTGGCCTTGATTTTTTTATTAACTCAAAATCGCTTCGGATTTCTTTTCCATTGTTCAAGAATATATCCCATGGAAAGCGGATGATGGTGAGAGGTGAGGGGTAGTTGATGTATTCGTTTATAGTGCCTCTATAGGCGATCTTTACTTCATTTTGCAAAATTCCCTGGCCAGGCTCTAGTTTTTTTATTGCTTCAACCAGTTCCATGCTGGGACAGACAGCCCCGTTTATCATTACGGCGTCTACATCCTGGTGCAAGGGGTATTTTTCCTGTAAAAAAGCTACTGTGGAAATATTACTTTGACTTTCCAGGTAATGTTCCCACTTTTCGGAAATTGTAAAGATGCCTGTGCGAATATGACTTACTGGCCTGGTATAAGTCAGTGGCAATAATGACTGCCTGATGCTGGTATCGTCAAATAATATAAATTTCATAATATAAAAATAAAAAAGAGCCTCTTATATAAGAGACTCTTTTTTAAAAATATTGTTGAGATATTTTATTTTTTGTACCTCTTGTTGAATTTCTCAACTCTACCGGCAGTATCAACAAATAGTTTCTGTCCGGTATAGAATGGATGTGAAGCAGAGCTAACCTCTATCTTTACCACAGGATAAGTTTTCCCGTCAGTCCATTCAACAGTTTCGCTCGATTTCATAGTTGAACGAGTCATGAATTTGAAATCGCTTGAAGTGTCATGAAAAACTACTTCTCTGTAATCCGGATGAATTTCTTTTTTCATTATATTAAAACTTTAATGTTTCTTAAAAAACGGACACAAAGGTAAGTAGTTTATTGAATGATAACAAATATTCGTGTGTTTTTTTATTTTGTTATTTACTTACCTATATTCGCTTACAATATTTTTATTAGAATGGTTTCAGAATCAAATTTAATATTAAATAAAAAGCAGGTACTTCAGAAAGTCAAGAGAATAGCCTTTGAAATATATGAACACAATGTTCTTGAAAAAGAAATCGTCTTATGTGGCATATATGACAGGGGATATATACTGGCTGACTTGTTGGCAAATGAACTGAAAAAGATTTCTTCTCTAAAAATATCTGTGGTCAGAATAGATTTGGAAAAGGGCGACCCCGGGCACAATGACGTTCATTTTGATCGGGATTTGAAGGAATTGAAGAACAAGTCCATTATTATAGTCGATGATGTCCTGAATACAGGAAAGACTTTGATATATAGTTTGAGGCCTTTGCTTAATCTTGAAATTAAAAAACTTCAAATTGCAGTTCTGGTAGACAGAAACCATAAGCAATATCCTGTATATGCAGATTTTGTCGGGTATTCCTTAGCCACTACCATTAAAGAACACATTGAAGTAGTTTTTGATGACAATCGTTTTGGGGTGTATTTGCTTTAGTTTGTATGAAAATAGGCCTTTTTTTTGGTTCTTTTAATCCAATCCATATCGGACATTTGATTATTGCTAACATCATGGCCGAAAACACTGACCTGGAAAAGGTTTGGTTTGTAGTATCTCCCCATAACCCCCTAAAGTCCAGCAAAAATCTTCTGCATGAATTTGATCGCTATGAAATGGTTCGCCTGGCCATTCACGAGCACTATAAATTAGAAGTTTGTGATGTGGAGTTTCAAATGCCCCGGCCGAGTTATACCATTGATACGCTAACCTATCTTCAGGAAAAATATCCTGAAGATGAATTTACACTGATTATAGGTGAGGATAATTTGGAACAGTTCACGCGGTGGAAAAACTATGAAAGTATATTGAAGTTTTTTTCTTTATATGTCTATCCAAGGCCCGGCTGTGGAGAAAGCGAAATATTAAATAATCCTTCAGTAAAACTGGTTGATTCTCCTTTATTGGATATTTCAGCCACCTATATTCGAAATACGCTGAAAAACGGACAATCAATCAGATACCTCGTGCCGGACTCGGTTGAGGAGTATATTAAAAGCAAAAATCTTTATGTATAAACATAAAGATTTTTACATGAAACCTTAAAAGATTATTTTGAAATCAAACGGTCATGATTTCAGCTTCTTTTTTGCTGAGTGCTTCATCAATTTTTGCAATGCCATCATTTGTTAATGCCTGAACTTTATCTTCAGCTCTTTTTACATCATCTTCTGAGGCTCCGTCTTTTAAAAGCTTTCTCAGTTCTTCGTTTGTTTCCTTTCGAATGTTCCGAATTCTGATCTTTCCGTTTTCGCCTTCCGCTTTGGTTTGTTTTACCAGGCTTTTTCTACGCTCTTCGGTCAGTGGTGGAATGTTTATGCGTATAACTTCCCCATCATTTTGAGGATTTAAGCCAAGGTCGCTGTCCCTTATCGCCTTTTCAATATGTTGCATAATTTTTTTCTCCCAGGGCTTTACAGCAAGCGTTCTTGCGTCAGGAGTATTAATTGATGACATTTGAGTTATAGGTGTCATAGTGCCGTAATAGTCCACCATTATGCCATCCAGCATATTTGGCATCGCTTTGCCTGCACGGATCTTTAAAAGCTCTATTTCAGTACTTTGAACCGCTTTTTGCATTTGCTCTTTGGCATCATCTAAAAAAAACTGAATTTCCTCCATGGTTTTACAGTGCGTTATTTTAAAAAAGTCTTTATTCCATCGTTACCAGAGTTCCAACACTCTGACCTTCTATCAATCGGGTCAGGTTACCTGGTTTGTTCATATCAAATACAATTATAGGAAGTTCGTTCTCTTTACACAAGGTAAAGGCTGTCATATCCATAATTTCCAGCCCCATTTGGTATACTTGATGAAAAGAAATATTGGTGTATTTAGTAGCTGTAGGGTCTTTTTCCGGATCTGAGGTATATATACCGTCAACCCTTGTTCCTTTAAGGACTACATCAGCTTCAATTTCAATGGCTCTTAAGCTTGCAGCCGAATCGGTAGTGAAATATGGATTACCTGTTCCGGCACCAAATATCACAATCCTGTTTTTTTCCAGGTGTCTTACAGCTCTTCTTCTAATAAAAGGCTCGCAAACCTGTTCTATTTTAATTCCTGATAACAATCTTGTGTAAAGTCCTTCTGCTTCAAGTGCACTTTGGAGTGCCATTCCATTTATTACAGTTGCCAACATGCCCATATAATCTCCCTGAACTCTATCTATGCCGGTGGCCGCAGCTTCGATTCCGCGATATATATTTCCTCCTCCTATTACAATGGCTAATTGTACGCCCTTTTCATGGACCGCCTTGATTTCTTTAGCGTATTGAATTAATCTTTCCGGGTCGATACCATATGATTTCCCACCCATAAGGGCTTCTCCACTAAGTTTTAAAAGTACTCTTTTGTATTTCATAAACAGATTATTTCAGGCTTAAGCAGAATGTTATAAAAATTTTACTGAGCAAAAATTAGATTTTTGACGGTTCAAATATAATAAATGCAATTTAGTTTGTGCGTATTATTTAGCTAAAATTGAATCAGTATCTGATTTTTTTCTACACTTTCTCCCTTTTTTATTTTTATACTGCTGACTACTCCATCTCCGGGAGATTTTAATATATTTTCCATTTTCATGGCTTCCAGGATAACCACCGGATCTCCTTTTTTTACCTCATCTCCTTCACTCACCTTTATGTCCAGAATAAGGCCCGGCATGGGGGCTTTGATGTCAATAACTGAATTTGCAGCGGACTTGTTTAAGCCCATTTTTTCTAGCAATTCGTCCAATTGATCCTTTATGGTTATGGTATATAGATAATTATTAATTTTGAGGACAAGATTTTTTTTGTCCTTTTCTATACTTACCAATTCTGCATTGTAACTTTTATTTTTGTGTATAATATGATAGGTTCGTTCACCGGTTTGGCGCAGATCCCAATTCAGAGGCTGGTCATTCAGTGATCTTACATCATTTTCTTCTCTGAATGAGTAAGTGGATTTGTTATTAATTTCTATATTTAGCATTAGAAGTAATAATTTTTTCGTTGGAAATATACTATAAATTTAAATAAAGAAAGAACTTTATGTTATCGCGTTTACCTGCTTTGGGGCTGTTATGCCTGAGTTTATTTTGTGTTATATCATGTAAAAAAGCTGAAGTTTACAGCTCAAAGAATGTTAACAATGCTAGGAAAAACGAATCCTTAGCTCCTAAAGGCAGTTATAATCCTTCCCGTACCTTAAAACACGATCTGCTCCATACAAAATTAGAAGTTAGTTTTGATTGGGAGAAACAATATGTAAATGGGGCAGCTGAATTATTGTTTACACCTTATTTTTATCCACAGAATGTGCTGGAAATTGATGCCAAGGGTTTTGATATCCATGAAATAGTGCTTGATGGTAAAAAAAAGGGTTATAAGCCAAGCTTCGACTATGATAATTCGGTCATTACAATCCTGCTGGATACGACCTATTCACGGACGGATACTTTTAGTGTGAAAATACGCTATACAGCTAAGCCGGAAGAACTGCCTGAAGGCGGAAGCAAGGCGATAACTTCTGATAAAGGTTTATATTTTATTAATCCTACAGGAAGTGATCCTTTAAAACCAAAGCAAATCTGGACACAGGGGGAGACGGAAGCAAACTCCAAATGGTTTCCTACCATTGATTCTCCCAATGAGCGCTGTACTCAGGAAATGTTTATCACTGCGGATACAAGCTATACCATACTTTCCAATGGAGAATTAATGTATAGCATTGACAATGGCGACGGGACCCATACTGCCTATTGGAAGATGGACGTACCACATGCACCATATTTATTTATGATGGCCATAGGAAAGTATGCTGTCATTAAAGATGCTTATGAAGATATTGAGCTTACTTATTATGTAGAAGAAGAATTTGCCCCATATGCTAAAGACATTTTTGGAAACACTCCCGAAATGATAAAGTTCTTCTCAGAAAAATTAAATTATCCATTTCCCTGGCCAAAATATGCTCAGGTAGTTGTAAGAGATTATGTGTCTGGTGCTATGGAGAATACCTCCGCTACCATATTTATGGAAGATTTGCAATGCACCGACAGGGATCTTCTTGATGAATCATGGGATGGAATAATTGCTCATGAACTTTTTCATCAATGGTTTGGAAACCTTGTGACCTGTGAGAGTTGGTCAAATTTACCTCTAAATGAAGCATTTGCTAATTACTCAGAATACCTGTGGGCAGAATATAAGAATGGAAAAGATGAAGCCGATTATTTGGGAAAAAATGAATTGGAAGAGTACTTAGATGAAGCAAACTCCAAACAAGAACCTTTAATAAGATTTCATTATCATGACAGAGAAGACATGTTCGACAGACATTCTTATAATAAAGGTGGACGTGTGCTTCATATGTTAAGAAGTTATGTGGGAGATGATGCTTTCTTTAAGTCCCTCAATCTTTACCTTACCCGCCATCAGTTTTCACCTGTTGAAGTTCATCATTTGAGGCTTGCTTTCGAGGATGTGACAGGGGAGGATTTGAATTGGTTCTTTAATCAATGGTTTCTGGCTCCGGGACATGCCAGTCTTCAGGTAAAACACTCTTACCTTAATAATCATCTGGTTTTGAAAATAAATCAGAAAGGGGATAACAAGAATACACCTGTATATAAACTTCCCCTTGATCTGGATATTTGGGAAAACGGAGAAAAAATGCGCAAAAGAATCTGGATCGATAGTTTAACTCATGAATTTAAGATACCGGTTTCCAAATCTCCAGATCTGGTGGTGATTGATCCTGAATTTATCCTCCTGGGGAAACTTCAACATGAGAAGAGCAAAGATGAATGGCTTTACCAATATTATAATTATACCACTTATTTAGCCCGTGACAATGCATTGGCCAACCTTTGGCCCGAGGGTAAAAATACAGACGAGAAGCTTTTTTATGATAAGAAAATGAAGAAGTTGCTGGGTGATGCATTGGCAGATCCATTCTGGGATATCCGTTTGACAGCTTTAAGTCAGTTTAGCAATTATCTAATTCCGGATATTGATGTATATATAAAAACTATTGAAAAGCTGGCCCTGAGTGATCCTGATCCTAAAGTGAAGAGCCGATCCATTAATCTGGTTAGATCTTATTCCCCATTGGAATACCTGCATGTCTATAAAAAGGGATTGGAAGACAAGCCCTATTCAGTTGTGGCAGCCTCCTTGTATGCCAGTTTAATGCATAACCCCTCCGGTGTGAATGTAGAGGATTTTGAACAGATGGATAATTTTTATGTTGTTATGAATCTTGGGGAATACTATGTTGCTCAAAAAAGGAGCTCTAAGTATGCCTGGTTTAAAGAAAAGTTGATTGGAAGCAGGAACCGCTATCAATATCCTCTTGTCAGCTTATTCGGGAATTATGTAATGATGCTCGGAAGTGCTGAAGAAAAAGCAGATGCCAAAAAGGTTTTGTTACAAATTGCGAAAAGTAATCCCTTTGATGAAATAAAAAATCTGGCTAAGACTTACGCCAACAAACTGTAAATGAAGCATCTTTGTAAGCTTATTTGTTTATTCATTAATCAGAGGATTTATTCCGGAAAGAAGTGTAGATAATTTTTTAAGAAAAGTTTGAATATATAAAAAAAGCATCTAATTTTGCACTTCCTTAAAAAAATGGTACGGTAGTGTGCGGGAGATTTTAAGAGATCGGGAATAAGAAAAAAACGAACTGGGGAGATTCCAGAGTGGCCAAATGGGACAGACTGTAACTCTGTTGTCGTAATGACTTCGAAGGTTCGAATCCTTCTCTCCCCACCAGGAAAAATAGCATTGACATTTTTGTTGATGTTTGTAATGCGGGAGTAGCTCAGTTGGTAGAGCGGCAGCCTTCCAAGCTGCAGGCCGCGGGTTCGAATCTCGTCTCCCGCTCTATTTAGGGTTTGCGTGTGGATAGTTATATCCACGCCTTACCCTAAATTTATTAAGCCGATGTAGCTCAGGGGTAGAGTACTTCCTTGGTAAGGAAGGGGTCACGGGTTCAATTCCCGTCATTGGCTCAAAAAGTAAAAGCAAACAAATTAATTCAAACAATAACAAGTTAACCAAAAAGA
Source organism: Cytophagaceae bacterium (assembly GCA_046313675.1). Lineage (GTDB taxonomy): Bacteria > Bacteroidota > Bacteroidia > Cytophagales > Cytophagaceae > JBKBXU01. Next base: position 3,269 of record JBKBXU010000039.1, on the reverse strand, counting down.
GGATTTTTCAAATATGGCTAAAGCAACCTTTGACCGTTCCAAACCCCACGTAAACATAGGTACTATTGGTCACGTGGACCATGGAAAAACTACCTTGACTGCGGCAATCTCCAAGGTATTGTCTGAGCAAGGTCTGGCTGAGAAGAGAGATTTTTCTCAAATTGATAACGCTCCTGAAGAAAAAGAAAGAGGTATTACAATTAATACAGCCCACGTTGAGTATGCAACAAAAGCAAGACATTATGCACACGTTGACTGCCCGGGTCACGCTGACTATGTAAAGAACATGGTTACTGGTGCTGCCCAGATGGACGGCGCAATCCTGGTTGTAGCTGCAACTGATGGTCCTATGCCTCAAACTCGTGAGCATATCCTTCTTGCCAGACAGGTAGGTGTGCCTGCTCTTGTAGTGTTCATGAATAAAGTTGACCTTGTTGACGATCCAGAACTTCTTGAGCTTGTTGAAATGGAAGTTAGAGAACTTCTTAGTTTCTATGAATTCCCTGGAGATGACATTCCTGTAATACAAGGATCAGCCCTTGGCGGCCTTAACGGCGAGCCTCAGTGGGTAGAAAAAATTATGGAACTTATGGATGCGGTTGATAGCTTTATTCCAATTCCTCCAAGATTAACTGACAAGCCTTTCCTTATGCCTGTTGAAGACGTTTTCTCTATCACTGGTAGAGGTACTGTTGCTACAGGTAGAATTGAAAGAGGTGTAATTAACTCTGGTGAGCAAGTAGATATCCTTGGTATGGGAGCTGAAAACTTGAAATCAGTAGTAACCGGTGTTGAGATGTTTAGAAAAATTCTTGACAGAGGTGAAGCTGGTGACAACGTAGGTCTTTTATTAAGAGGTATTGAGAAAACTGATATCAGAAGAGGTATGGTAATCTGTAAGCCAGGTTCTGTAACTCCTCACACTGAATTCAAAGCTGAAATCTACGTTCTTTCAAAAGAAGAAGGTGGAAGACATACTCCATTCTTTAACAAATACAGACCTCAGTTCTATTTAAGAACTACAGACGTTACAGGTGAAATCATGCTTCCTGAAGGAACAGAAATGGTAATGCCTGGTGACAACGTTACAATCACTGTAAAACTTATCAACTCAGTTGCAATGGAGAAAGGTCTTCGTTTTGCAATCAGAGAAGGTGGAAGAACAGTTGGTGCTGGTCAGGTTACTGAAATCTTAAAATAAGATAGAATAAAAAATAAAGTGCGTTTTTGAAATTTTTTTCGAGAACGCACTTGTTTATTTATTTGTTATTAGCTAACTTTGCACTCCCTTTTCCGGGATGTGCTATACGGGTGTAGCTCAATTGGTAGAGTAGCGGTCTCCAAAACCGTTGGCTGGGAGTTCGAGTCTCTCCACCCGTGCACAAGGACAACATACTTTAATTGACGATGAACAAAGTAATAGACTTTATAAAGGAATCAATAGATGAGATCAAGAACAAGGTCTCCTGGCCCAAGTATTCGGAGCTACAGAGTAGTTCTTTCCTGGTGTTGATTGCGTCTATTATTTTCGCAGTTTTTATCTGGATAATTGATACAATATTTGAGAACGGAATGTCCTTTATTTATCAATATCTTTAATGTAAAGAAAAGTAGACAGCGATGAGTGAATTAAATTGGTATGTTATAAGGACGGTAAGTGGGCAGGAAAAAAAGGTTAAGAATTATCTGGAAAACGAAATAGCAAGACAGAAACTTGACGAATTTATTCCTCAGGTATTAATACCTTCGGAGAAAATATATGAAATGCGTAATGGAAAAAAGAGGGTTCGTGAAAGAAATTTCTTCCCGGGTTATGTTTTGGTTTCAGCAGATTTATCGCATGGAGAAGCAGTTCATATTATTAGCAGTATACCAGGAGTAATTGGTTTCCTTGGATCCAATGAAGGAGGAACTTCTAAAAAACCGGTTCCACTTCGTCAAGCAGAAGTTAACAGAATTCTTGGTAAGGTAGATGAGATGCAGGAAAGTGAAGAGAAGCTGGAAACTCCTTTTATAGTTGGAGAAACGGTAAAAGTAATGGACGGGCCTTTTAATGGATTTACAGGATCTGTTGAGGAAATTTTTGAAGAAAGAAAAAAGCTTAATGTAATGGTGAAAATTTTCGGTAGAAATACACCAGTTGAGCTTAACTATATGCAAGTTGAAAAAATACAGTAACAGAAAATGGCTAAAGAAATAGGCGGTTATGTAAAATTACAGATCAAAGGGGGTTCAGCAAATCCTTCTCCTCCCGTTGGTCCTGCCCTGGGTAGTAAGGGATTAAATATCATGGAGTTCTGCAAACAGTTTAATGCAAGAACACAGGAAAAACAGGGGGTATTACTTCCAGTAGTAATCACTGTTTATAAGGACAAGTCCTTCGATTTTGTAATTAAAACGCCTCCGGCTCCTGTATTACTAATGGAAGCTTCAAAGGCTAAAAAGGGATCAGCTGAACCGAATAGGAATAAAGTTGGCTCTGTAACCTGGGATCAGGTAAAAGAAATTGCAGAATTAAAAATGCCGGATTTAAATGCCTTCAAGCTGGATTCAGCAATGAAAATGGTAGCCGGAACGGCAAGAAGTATGGGCCTTACTGTTTCAGGAACAGCCCCTTGGGATAATAAATAAAGATTTGAAAAATGGGCAAGATTACTAAAAATCAAAAAATAGCTTTAGGTAAGATCAATCCTGAACAATCTTATTCACTAGCGGAAGCCGCTAAAATTGTTAAAGAAATTACTTTTACAAAATTTGATGCTTCGGTTGATTTGGATATCAGATTAGGTGTTGATCCAAGAAAAGCTGATCAAATGGTCAGAGGTGTAGTATCACTTCCTCATGGAACTGGTAAAGAAGTTAAAGTATTGGTACTTTGCACTCCTGATAAAGAGCAGGAAGCGAAAGATGCCGGCGCTGAGTACGTTGGACTTGATGATTACATTCAAAAAATTGAACAAGGTTGGCTGGATATAGACGTAATTATTACGATGCCTACTGTAATGGCCAAAGTTGGTAAGCTTGGTAGAGTATTAGGTCCAAGAAACCTTATGCCAAACCCTAAAGCAGGTACTGTAACTTTAGATGTTGGAAAAGCAGTTAAAGATATTAAACAAGGTAAAATTGACTTTAAAGTTGATAAAACCGGTATCATCCATGCCAGTATTGGAAAAGTATCTTTCTCTCCGGAGAAAATCGCAGATAATGCAAATGAAGTACTTAGTGTAATTCAGAAATTGAAGCCATCGTCTGCAAAAGGTCCTTATATT
>JBKBXU010000038.1:0-19803 GCA_046313675.1 Cytophagaceae bacterium | reverse complement strand
GGCGGAAGATTATTGTCAAGTTCACGGATTCCATCGTATTCATGATCAGTCAAAACAACTGCTTCCTGTTCCACAGGCACAGCATCAGTCATCTTTAACTTCAGTTGTTCCCACCATGACATTGACGGCTCTAGTGCTTTTTCAGGCAATTCCTTCATCAACTTCTTCATGAAAGTTTGAAAAGCCACCAAGGTATAAATAAGCACCAGTATGATAAAAATTATCAATACCAGGATTATACTTTGTAATACCACTGGGTTGGAAAAAGAGAGGCTTATTCCTTCCTCAATTTCTGTAGCCATGGCGCCTTTTGGAACAATGAAAAAGGACAATGCCAGTAAAAACCGTAAGCTGAAGGACTTTAGCATATTTAATTTAACAGCCATTTTTTCAAATTTTAGAATGATACATTTTATTTGAAGAATCCTTACAAGCATCATCCTCATCCAGAGGCAATTGCTTCATCTTATCAATAAATCCTTTGTTTACCTTAAATACCCATATAAGCATGACAACAAAGAATGAAAAAAAGATGACAAAGGATATGACGGGATATATTTCAATCCCGCCTATTTCTGACATATGTGACTTTATGAATTTCAGCATTGTTTTTTAGTTTTCTGTTTCATGATTATTTTTCCCGGCTTTGATGTCTATCCCTAACCTTTGCAGGTAAGCAATAAGGGCAATAATTTCCTTATCACTAGTCACTCTAAAGCCTTTCTCATTTAATCCTGCAGCAATTTTATCTGCCTGCTTTTGAAGCTCCGCAACAGCTATATTTTCATAACCTTCAGGATACGGAACACCTAATGTTCTCATAGCCTTAATTTTTACAGCCGTAGAAGATGTATCCAGCACATTGGTCGCCATCCATGGGTAAGCCGGCATAATGGTATTTGCTGACATGGATTCAGGATCGATCATGTGTGTATAATGCCAGGAATCAGGATACTTACCTCCAATCCTATGTAAATCAGGACCGGTACGTTTTGAACCCCAAAGGAATGGGTGGTCATATACAAACTCCCCTGCCTTGGAATACTCTCCGTAACGTTCTGTTTCCGACCGGAAAGGCCTTACCATTTGTGAATGACAGTTATTACAACCCTCCTTTATATAAAGGTCTCTACCTTCAAGCTCCAGCGAAGTATAAGGCATTACACTGGCTATGGTCGGAACATTTGACTTTACCAGGAAGGTTGGAACCATTTCCACCAATCCACCAATAAGAATTACAATCAAGCTAAGAATAAGCATCTGCGTAGGCCTGCGTTCTATCATGCGGTGCCAATGCTCTTTAGCGTGTACTTCTTCTTCTTTCTTTGCCGGAACCTGAGCCGGTTCATTCGCAAGTAAAGTGCCTCCCTTGGCAGTCATATATAAATTATAGCACATTACTATAGTACCAATTATAAATAGTGCGCCACCAAAAGCCCTTAGCATATACATAGGCCTGATTTGAGTAACCGTCTCAAGGAAATTACCATAAACAAGGAATCCATCAGCAGTAAACTCTTTCCACATTAAGCTTTGGGCAAATCCGGCCCAATACATAGGAAGGGCATAGAAAATAATTCCTAAAGTCCCAATCCAGAAATGGAAGTTGGCCAGTTTTACTGAATGAAGTTCCTTTTGATACAGCTTTGGCACCAACCAGTAAAGCATACCAAAAACAAGGAAGCCATTCCATCCCAAGCCACCCACATGAACGTGAGCAACCACCCAGTCTGTAAAGTGAGCTATTGCATTAACATTCTTTAATGAAAGCATAGGGCCTTCGAAAGTAGCCATACCATAGGCAGTAATCGCCACTACCATAAACTTAAGAACCGGATCCTCGCGCACCTTATCCCAGGCTCCTCTTAACGTCAACAAGCCATTGATCATACCACCCCAGGATGGAGCAATAAGCATAATAGAAAATACCACACCTAAAGACTGAGCCCAGTCAGGCAAAGAGGTATAAAGCAAATGATGTGGCCCAGCCCAGATATAAATAAATATTAAAGCCCAAAAGTGAATAATGGAGAGCCTGTATGAATAAACCGGCCTGTTGGCAGCTTTGGGAACAAAATAATACATGAGGCCAAGAAATGGAGTTGTAAGGAAAAATGCTACCGCATTATGCCCGTACCACCATTGCACCAAGGCATCCTGAACCCCTGCATACCAGGAGTAGCTTTTCATAAACGTTACAGGAATCCCAAATGAGTTTACCAAATGGAGCACAGCTACCGTAACAAATGTGGCTATGTAAAACCATATTGCGACATACATATGCTTTTCCCTTCTTTTCAGAATGGTTGCAAACATATTATAGCCAAACACCACCCAAATAAGCGTGATGGCAATATCAATCGGCCATTCCAACTCAGCATATTCCTTACTGGTCGTAAGCCCTAAAGGAAGCGTAATCGCAGCTGCCACAATGATGAGCTGCCAGCCCCAAAAGTTGATATTACTCAACAGGTCGCTGTACATACGTGTTTTACAGAGCCTCTGAAGAGAATAATAAACCCCCACGAAAATACCATTACCTACAAATGCAAAAATAACCGCATTGGTGTGCAGTGGCCTTAACCTTCCAAAAGTTGTAAACTCCGAAAAGTTTAAAACCGGATAGACCAACTGTAAAGCGATGGTCAAACCGACCAACATGCCGACAATTCCCCATACTGCTGTTGCCACAGCAAAATTTCGGACAATTTTATTGTCGTAGTAGATGATCTCATGATCTACATTACTGATCACCCATTGTTCCTGATCTTTTTCTAATTGCATGACTTCTTATTGATATGTGATTTGCTTGGTTTGGATTTATTATCGTCAAATAATATTCTTACAGAAGGGGTATAATCGTCATCGAACTGGCCGCTTTTAAGCGCCCAAAGGAAGGCTCCTAAAAAACTACCTGCTACTAAGAGACTTATCATAATAAGGATGAAAATTACACTCATAGGGCACTTTATTTTCTACAAAAAACGCCCTAAAATCCTCGGAAAAATATGACTGGAGATAGAGGAAATGATGATATAAATCAGTTTTCAAAAAAAATGACACATCCGTCAAAAAAAGAGGTGTATAAGAAAAACCTATACACCTCTGATATTAAAATACATTTAGTATTATTTCTTATACATCAATGCTTGTGACATCTTCAGCCACAGCTGTATCATCACTTACCCCATCAGGGACAAAAAAGAAATTAACTTTCTTATGTTTCTCTTTATCAAAATTCTCCAATTTACCATCCACCAGGATCTTTGCTTTATACCCTAGCTCCTCCAGGAGCATCAGGCTCTTGACCCGGTTCATATTATCTGCCAGCTCACAGTAAATAAGAGGTTTATATTTCTTGATTATTTCTCTTCCACCCTCTAATACAGCCCACTCAAAATGCTCGACATCGATTTTAATACCGGTTATAGGCTTGCAACAATTTTTAATGCAATCCATGTTATCAAGCATCTTGGAAGGTATCGAGAATTTTTTACCCTTACTGACCTTCGGTATACTTTCATCAATAACGTGGCATAAGCCCTGCATTTTCACACTATCCTTAACAGGCATGACCATGTCCAGAATTTTGTCCTCATTGCCTAAGGCTATGGGAAACAGTTTTACATTCTTTACCCCATAAAAATCTGTGATTCTTTTTAAAGCATTATAATTGTCCGGAATTGGCTCAAAAGAATAAACTTCACAATCCTTGATTTCCCTGGCCAGAGAAACGGTCATTAGGCCAATATTCGCACCAATATCTAATACTATACCCTCTTTAGGTAACATTTTCATAAAATGATAAAAATCTCGCTCCGAGGGGTCGTACCTTAAGGTACTGATCTTATAGAGTGAAAACCCGAAAAGATAATTATCAAACCCCATTCCTCTTTGAAGTAAATTTTTTAGAACACTCTTCATTAGCCTATCATTTAAATTAACCCTTTATTAAAAGAATAGCCTGCCATAAAAAATGTTGTAAAAAAAGTTCACTTATTTCCAGAATCTATGTTTATTTAAACTGAGCCGAGATTATTTAAAACAATTCATGACCTCATTTCTTTATTATTTTAATAAAACTCGTAATGATGTTCAGAAAATTAATACAAACAAACGATGCAGATTTCTCCTTGCTCATTCTGCGTCTTACCTTAGGGGGTGTGATTTTTCCCCATGGTGCGCAGAAGCTGTTCGGCTGGTTTGGAGGAGCAGGTTTTTCCGGTACTATGGAAGGCATGAGTACCAATATGGGCATTCCTAAAGTGCTGGTTTTTCTTGTTATTATGGCAGAGTCTTTGGGATCTCTATCTTTAATAATAGGATTTATTAGCAGATTTATGGCATTTGGTATAGCTTGCGTAATGACAGGGGCCATTGCCATAGTTCATTGGCAGCATGGATTCTTTATGAATTGGCAAGGCCAACTGGAAGGGGAAGGTTTTGAATTCCACCTGCTGGCAATAGGTATCGCCATAGCTATAATGATCAAAGGCGGAGGATTATGGTCGATAGATAGTAGATTATATAACACTAAAAATAATTCAAAAGCAAAATATTGGTAAGCTATGGCTATTTCAACAGGAACTTTGCGGGTAGGAAAACGATATAAGCTCAAAAACTTTGGAGAGACAACAGAGTTTCAGGTAATGGAGATCAAACCGGAATCCATACTAATCAAATCCCTATTAACCCTGGAAATACTTACCCTCGAAGAACTTACCTTATATGGCAAGGGCAACGACTATGACCTGAGGGAACTGGGAGAATAGTGAACAGTAAAAGATTAACAAGTTCGTAGGATTTCCAACCCTACGAACTTGATTTTATTGAAAAACAAATCCTTTTTTCTGATTCTTCAATTTTGAGATAAGCATAACAAAAAACTGTAAACCATTGATGACAGATGTATTTTAAATCATTTATAGTTTTCAAGGAAACCTTTAACACTTTCTGTCATTTCTAATTCAAGGCCGAATTTAGAATCGTAAATGGGGTCAAGTGCTTTTAATGAAAGTGGTATATGCCCTGACCATACTTCGTTCAATTTATCCTCATCCCCATTAGGCCCTCCTTCCCGGACTTTTGCTGAAGCTTTATCGATGGTAAATTTAACTATCATAGTGGCTTTAAGTTCATTCTCAGAGCCAATAGGAACTTCACTCCATCTGCCTTTAATGATGTTTTCTGTGATGATTTTCAACCCTTCAATTCTCTCTTCATGTTCTTCAACTAATTCTGCCTTGCCATATAAAACTACAGATCTATAATTTGCAGAAGTATCAAATAAAGTTCTTGCTAAAACAATTCCATCAAGATGGGTTACTCCTATACAAATAGTCTGACCATTAATTATCTGATTTAGCATATAATTTTTGGTTGAGCCATGTACATAAAGAGAATTATCCTTTCTTCCATAAGCTGTAGGAATCATCATTGTCTGTCCTTCATGCTGAAAAGCAATATGACACAAAAATCCTGCGTCTAATATTTCATAAATTGTTTCTTCATTATTAGCAGCTCTATTAGCTCCTCTTATAATTTTATTAAATTCCATATTATTTAATACGTGGGCAAATTAGTTCTTTTGCAATATTAGAGAGATTTAAGCAATTAACGATCCTCGGGGATAAAATATAATTACTGATTTATCTGTGTCCCAATTGACCAAATATTACCTGCAAAATCTTTAAAAGTTGCCCTTCGGTCGGGGTCTCCTTCACGCTCTTTGGGCTTTTCAACTACTTCACAACCTGCTTTCACGGCTTTGTCAAAAATTTCATCAACATTAGGTACGTAAACGTGCATCACTAATTGAACTGGTGGAAATTTATCTGATGAATCACCAAGCATAATTACAGAATCATCAATTTGAATTTCTGTGTGCATAATCGTCCCATCCGGCATATCGTAACGCCTAAGTTCTTTTGCACCAAAAACTTCCACCATCAAATCAATAAATTTTTGAGCACCATTTACTATAAAGTAAGGTGAAACTGAATTATAGTTTGTCGGCTTAAAATCCTTATTCATTTATTAATTTCATATATATTTTCTGCAGATCCACTTACTAATTTGGCAATGTAAGATGGTGAATTTTAAGTATTTACCCCCTATACCCGATCTATAATCCAATAGATCAAATACAACAGTATAAGGGTTCCGGCAAATGCCAGTATCCGGAGCATAAACCAAAATTGAGGTGGTTTTTCATTGTGAGGATTACTGCGGCTCATACACTTCCAATTTAAATGTCTTTATTAAGTCACTTAAATAAAAAGCCGCTTCAGGAACATTTTCAGCAGGTGCCCAGGGAGCAAAATTTTTATCCGTACTCACCTGGTAAGGCCCATGTTTAAGCTCATAAACGATTGAACCCGTTTCCAGCGAAATTAACGAGTGCCAGGTACGGGGTGGAATCTCAAGTCCCAATAAACCACGGGAACTGTTCAAAATATGACAGCTTAAAGGCAACCCATCATCGCTAAACTTTATAATAGCAATGGTTCCTCTCAGAATAATAAAAGCCTCGGTTTTATCCGGATTCTCATGCTTATGCGGCTGAACATAGGTGCCAGGTTCCATGGCATTGAGCATCCTATGCATGGTATCGTCCATGGAAGAATGAAAATTATGGTTCATTCTTAGACGTGGACTTCCCTTCGCCTTTTCTGTCAATGCATCTAAAAGGTGTGTGTCAATTTCTATCATGAAAAAATCTTTTGGTGTAAACACTTATTTACACCAAAAGTTATCAGGAAATCTAATTAGGATAAACTCTCATCCACCTGAAGTCCTTTTTGAGTTTCAGGCTCTGCGTATTTTTGAATTTTATCAACTAAGTAATCCATTCTCTCCCTACGAGCCTTGTTCTCAGCACCCGTATACATCTCTTCGAAAATAGAAACAAGGAAAAAAATAGTTGACAAATACATGGTGGTAAAATAAACCGCCAAAGTCAATATGCCTTGTAAAAGGCTTTTAACATAAAGTGTTACATTCTTCATAGGGCCTCCGTTTTTAGTTTATAAATTTAAATATGCAGAATAATAAAAAACAAGTCAAGCTTTACGACTGATTCTTAATATTTTTTTTCAAAAAACAACTTCCGAAGGCTAAACAAAATAAGCAGGTAAGGGATTACTATTTTAGGAGGAAATGGAGCGTTATGAAGAAACTATTTACAACAAGTTTGATAATACTGGCAAGTACGGTTTTTAGCTTTAGTCAGGAAATTGGACTTTATTTTAGTCCAATTGGAGCAGGATACACCCAATTTACGTATCAATACAATGACCGGTTATATCGCGGAGGAGATGATGCCAGAACTTTACCCCTTAGAGGAAGAGGTTTTAACGCAGCATCCAATGGATTCATTACCTTAAGGTTTAATCGTCTAAGACTTGGGGTGGACGGAACGATTAACAGAATAGGAATCAGAGAGCTGCAAACACCTGTTGACTTACACCCTTCTGTAGGAGATTTTAACACCAACTGGAGAAATCTTCAAATGGGTGGTGGTAGAATAGGTTATGACATTATCAGAGCACCTTTTTTCGCATTATCACCCACCTTTACCATGGGTACCTTTACTGCGACAAGAGACGACTTTAATGAAGAGATGAGCCGGAGGTTATTCACAAAATACAGTATGCTGTTTGAATTCAAGCTTCCGGGATTCGTCAGCATTTTTGCTGAACCAAACTTCTCAAGCTTCCGATACAAAATAGATGGATTATCAAACAACATCACCGGTAGAATGTATAACTACAACGTGAATGTAGGAATGGGATTAAGATTTTAAATAAACAGGTCATCGCTGAAAAGGGCAATGACCTGTTTTAATTAAATAACCGGCGCTAAAGCTGCTGCATCAACCTTGCCATCACGAATACGGATGGCTTTTTCTACTTCATATATAAATATCTTGCCATCACCTATTTCACCAGTGCGCGAGTTACTCATAATAGCTTCCACTACTTCATTTACCAACTCATCAGGAACAACAATATTTAATTGGGTTCGAGCAATGGAACCTAAATCGTATTCAACACCTCTATAGGTAGCTCTTTCGCTTTTTTGATTTCCCACACCCTTAACATCAAAAAAAGTAAAGAAATCAATTCCAATGGCACTCAATGCATGTTTAACTGAATTAAACATGGAAGAACGTATTATTGCTTCAATCTTTTTCATACCGTTAAAAATTAATGTTTTTGTCTTTAAAATACAATTACCTTAACTGCTTTACCAAGATAGGAAATTCAAAAACACCAACCAAATCACTAAAAAATAGCTATTTACACAACACTGGATAAAAAATAAGGGGAGGGTAACTAAAAACTCAGCAGCTTTTACAAGTCAGCATTAGTACGTAACCGAAAACCTTAAATTTACTTAAAATAAAACTATAGCCCCCTCAAATAAGCCCCACTTAAAAATATATTTTTTTTTATCGCCGGCATAAAGATTTAAAACTGCAATACAAACATGATTTTTCATCATTAGTCTGGCAAAAGGCAGTTTTACCATCATTCAACTCTTCAAGAACCTGCGACAACCTATCGCCAAACAATGAGGCATCCATTCCGGCAGGGTACTGCAATTGATTCACAACATTCTCCCTGAGAAAATGTAACTGAAGATTAGGGTTGGAGATCTGTTTCACAACCTTGTAAAGATAGCCGTACATGGCCATCTGAAAGATATACCTGTATTCCTTTTGGTTACTAAAAATCTGCTCTATATAATTTTCAAAGTCTGAAAGTAATCTAACAGGCTCCTTCTGACTTTTCCCTGTTTTAAAATCAATAAGGTATACCTCTCCACCTTTTTCCCGCACCTGGTCTATTTTTCCTCCCACAACAAAAACCTCTCCCCCAGCCGGAAACTCAAAGCGCAGCTTCTCCTCCGAAGCCAATACTTTAAAGGGAGCCTCTTTTAAATCATTCGTTAGAATATTTTCAATATATTTTTTTAAGGCCGCCAACAAAAGATCATTGAATCCTTCTCTTCTATATTTGCTTATCTGCTCCTCTTCCAATACTTTTTCCATTACAAAACCTACACGTTTTTGCAGCTTCTCTACATCACTTTGAGTGACGATCTTATTTTCATTAACATGCTCTTCATAAAGGAGCTCCATAGTCCGGTGAACAATGTTACCCATAGCCCAGGCTTCCAAATCCTCTCCAGCCTCTTCTTTCTCTTTAATTCCTGCCAGATAGGTAAAATAAAACTGAAGAGGACAATTTAAATAGGTACTTAAAGCAGAGGGAGACAAATAATAACTCTGCCCGGAGGATACGGTATATCTCTTTAATAAATCGATTATTTCAGGAGATTTTTTAATGGCTATTTCTCCGCTATCGGCTTCATCTCCCAAAGAAAAGGTCACCACATGATCTTTAAATTCAGCCTTGGAACCAGCATTAGCAAGCTCGTTTTTCAACTGAAGTATATACCGGCTTATTTCTCCCTTACCAACGCCTGAGGCCTCGGTATTGTAGAAGCAATATAAGTTCTGTGCACGCTGTATCAGGTTATAAAACTGATAGGCATAATTAGCATCATGATCCTCATACACAGGCATACCATATGCTTTTCTTATTTGATAGGGAATGATACTTTCAAAAGTACTTTTAGCGGGATAAATACCCTCATTCGCTGTTAAAATCAGTACATTCTTAAAATCAAGACACCGCGTTTCCATAGGCCCCATCAACTGAAGGCCATCTGTTCCTGCACCTTCCAGAGGCACAGTAGAAGAAGTAAACACCTCCCTGATAAGCTTCCAGGCGGTATGCATGGAAAAGCTCATTTCCTTGTGCAAAAAAGATGTATCCAGAATTTTATAAATGGATCTTTTAGCAAAATAACAGGTTTCAAGGTCCGAGGTAGATAAACCACCTGCAGACAACACCGTATCTATAATTTTATCCAGCAGATGCAGGAAATCCTGGCCTCCTTTACACATACCTTCAAAAAGTAGGCTTGTTAGGATCTTTACCTTATCATCCAATGCAGGATTTTCTTCCAAAGATTGTTTACTAATCCACAAAAGATTCTGTTCCTGAAGCTTCTTATTTACACTTGCAAGCCCTTTAGGGGACAAAGGATGAATAAGCGGATGATTAAAAATATATAAAATGTGCTGGTTATTTATAAGCAAACCTTCTTCTCCCAAACGAGCTTCCCTGAATGCCTGATAAACATATTCCAGCAAAGAAAATATGTGCGACCTGCGCACGCTCAGCCCCATAGTAACATTGATATCTGACAAAGTATGAGGAAGTGAATAAAGCAGGGGCTGAAGCATATTCTGATCCGGAATTACCACTACAGTCTCTTCTGCTTTAAAATTAACCTCTAAATTTTCTGATAACACGTCATGGAGTGCTTTTACCTGGCCGATCTGAAGCGCCACCCCAAACGTATGAATCTGTTGTAAGGAAGTAACGAGTTCTGAAAAAAGAACCCTGGACTTCAAATGTTCCCACTTTTTGCTAAACGTCCGTATATAATATCCAGCCTCCTGATTTTGATCCTTTATATAATAATTATCTGCATCCCAGAAAATTTCAGCCTGCTGCCGGGTAAGTAGATTTTCTATTATAGAGGCCTCAGCTTTTTTCAATGCATTAAAACCGGCAAATACTACTTTGGTATAGATAAGAGAATCAGCACTCTGAACTTCGGCAGCATTACGGTAAATAAGTCCATCATATCCCATCCCTTCCTCCAACAAAGTTTTCTTAAACTCAGTATAAATCCTTCCGGTAAGCTTCCATAGCCACAGAAATTGTTCTTTTACAAGTTCATTTTTATACGATCTGAAGGATGCAATAAACTGTTGAACAGCCTCATATTCCAACAATCCCTCCATTCCGGCATGCTCATACTCCTTTAATAAAAGCAAATCTCTAAATAGACGATCTGTTTCAATAAGGGAAAAATCAATTTCATTAAAATCATTCAATAAGGTTACCCCCAAGGGATAAAATTTATCAAAATCCATTACAGAAGCAGCTTTTCCTTCCTCAGTTAACAGCTTTTTATAAATCTGATACATTCGAAGAATAAGATCCAGTTTATCAGATGAAAGTAATGAAGAATTGTTTTTAACAAACTCACTGAATGTCAATATAGCAGGAAGCATAACAACCTCCTTACCTCCGCAAGCCTTTATATATTTTTTGAGATGCTCTTTAAAATAGAGTCCAGCCCTTTTAGAAGGAAAGACATAGCAATACCTATGGCCATCCGATGTCCATGTTTCCTCCGCCAGAATTTGTAAAAACTTTTTCATTCCCTCTGTATTAGCTCAATCGACCTTCATTAATTTTCCTTCATTTGTAAAAAGAAGATATGCATCAACCTCGCCGTATCCAAGCTTCCGCACCAGCCGGGCATAATCTAAAAGCTGACGCTTATACCCAGCCAATTGCCCTTCCTTCTCATCATCAATGCCATTTTCATCATACCAGCCACTTACCTTATAATCAAGAACCACTGCCTTATTTTCGCAGGTCATAATCCGGTCGGGGCGACAAATCTTGTTCCCCCCAAGGTCAAACAGCTCCTGTTCTTTATAAATCACCCAACCGGCATTACCGGAAAACCACTCAATCATTTGTGGATCACAGTGCAGTAAATTCTGAATCATTTGCTCATAATTCTTCGCCTCATCTTTGCGAAGTGCGCCTTCCAGTACAGAAGAACGCACCGCCATAGGAATGTCCCTTACCGAGTTTACCCTCTCCATGATCTGATGCAGTACCAGGCCCTTCCGAACTGCTTCTGTAACAGAAGATCCTGAAGAGGCAATCCGCACTTCAGAACTATTGCCCAATGGATAGGAGTCTAATTTTAACTGACCCGGCCCCTTGTTCCCTTTATGTGCTTTTAACGTATAGTCCTTTGATCCAAATAAAAAAGCATTTGCCTCCGATTCTACCATCCCCATGAACTTACAGGCCATATAGAGAAAGACATTCAGATCATTAAATTTTTCAAATGACGGCAAGCTTTCTACATCCGATGGAAGTTTTGAAATAAGATATAGTTCACTTTCAGCACGTGTGGTCCCAACATACAAACTGTTAATCTCATCAATAAAGTTATTCTGCCATTCTTCCAGATATTGCGCCCCGAAATCTGTCATCAATAAAGCTTGTGAAGAGCTTAGGGGGCTATATTCAAGCTTGTATTTTCCCTGATCCTGAATCTTACCCCACAAAATCGATCTGGATTTAGGTTGCGTACTCCAACATGCAAAGGGCATAATCACAACCGGGTATTCCAAACCTTTGGATTTATGCACCGTAACAATTTGTACTGCATCCTCTCCCTCAGGAACGATTACAGACGTTTTTCCGGATTCAATTTCCTCATCCCACCATTTAATAAAACCAAAAATATCTGATCCAAACTTATTAAGGTATTCAAGTGATAAATCCTGAATTCGTTGCAGGTAAGCAGGCTCTTTATCTGAAATTTTATAAAATGAAATTATCTTTTCAATTGCCTCAAATATATTAAGTGGGCCTATAGAAGATGCCAGTGCGATTATTGGTGAGGAAACATCAAGCGACGGTCTGTAAAACAAATCCCCTTCCATGGAACTTGTTAAAACGTATTCGTAGTAAAATTTTAAAGCAAAGGCCTTACTTACTCCATCCAAAGGATCTAAAGAAAGTTTTAATACTGAAATAATAAATCTTACAGTCTCTGAATTCTGAACGAACAAACTTTCAGATGAAATAAACGGGATCTTCTCTTGCTTAAACGCTTTTGCCAACTCCACTCCTTCTTTATTTTTTCGAATTACCAGGCCTATTTGCTTATATGAGAATCCTCTTCCAATTAGCTCCCGAATGACTTCCACCGTTTTAACAATTGCTTTTTCCTGCCATTTCACCCCTCCTTCTTTTTCCTCTTCTAAAAAAACAGCTTCCACATACCCTGCATCAGCAGCTGCCGGAGCAGGATGCTGTTCATGCCCTTCATAAACATGCGGAATCTTCTTCCAGGGATAATCATGGAAAAGAGCTAATTGATCATAGAGCTTATTATTAAAAAAAATCACATTTTTAAGGCTTCGCCAATTATTGGCAAGCACTTTCTTTTCAAAAGGAAACTGTACCAGATCCTCTTCAATTTTATGCATCAGCAGTCCCAGGTCTCCACCCCGCCAGCGATAAATAGATTGCTTTACATCTCCGACAATTACCACTCTACCTCCACCGGATAAGGAATTTTCTATGAGTGGCTTTAAACTTTTCCACTGAACACCGGAAGTATCCTGTGCTTCGTCAATAAGAAGGTGCTTTATATAACTTCCCGTTTTTTCAAAAATAAAAGGGGCATCCTCTGCTTCTTTAATGAGGTCATTAACAAAACCCATGGTTTCGTGAGGCGTGATCTGATTGAACTCGGCGATGTACCGAAGTTTCATATCAGCCAGGTAATTCAATACCCCAAAAACGTATATATTTTTTAAAATTTCACCGGCAGTAAGAAATTCAGAAAAACGGCTTTGGTGAAAATCTGCGACTTCTACTAAAATCGGGTGTAACTGAGCGGAAACAATGCCCATTACTCTATCCCGATCCTGGTGCTTAGCTGAGACCCACTTTTCAGGATCATTCAGACACTGCTGAACATAGCTGTTGAGGGCAAACTTTTCATCAACAGACCGAAGGTTAAAAAAGAATTTATACACTCCTCGGTTTCCCTGAAAAAAGTCCTTATCGGTAAAGCCATTGACTTCTATTACTTGTATTGCTTTTTCCCCTGATTCTTTAAATTTGTTTCTGATTTCATTCCTGCATGAATTCAGGTGTTCAACAACTGAAAAAAAATCTTTGGGATAAAGTGGCTGCTTATTTTCGATGGATTGCAGTATGCAGGAGTAGTTTTCTGAAAATAGTTCTCCGGCCAGATTTTTAAAAGAAGTTTTTATCTCCGGGACGGATTTCCCTTCTTCTATACGATTAAAAACATACCTTTTTAGCCAGTTGTTAAGATCCTTATCATCCTTTATACTGGCAAGCATGGTATCTACCATCCAGTCTATCATCCTCCTGTTATCCAGCTCTACATCATACTGCAGGTACAAGCCAAGCTCTGCACTAAAAGAACGCAGGATAAATTGGAAAAAACTGTCAATGGTACTTACGGAAAAACGGCTGTAATCGTGGAGAATTTGGGTAAGCGCATCTTTCGCTTTGTTCGGTATAAGTTCTTTTGCTATACCGGTTTGCTGAACAAGATCATCTGCCAGGCCCTGGGTATCCGGACTCTCTTCAGCCAAAAGGGAAAGAAACTTTAGAATTCGCCCTTTCATTTCGGCCGTAGCCTTATTAGTAAAGGTTATGGCAAGAATATACCTATACGCCCTGGGATCTTTAAGTACAATTTGCAGATACTCTCTTGCAAGATTATAGGTTTTGCCGCTTCCGGCAGAAGACTTGTAGATGCAAAGAGACATAGTTTTAAATTTACCTCAAAGATAACAGAGCAAAACGCAAGGTATTTGCGTGGTACTAATGAATAACAGAATTACCAGTAACCTCTGCCGTCTCCAATTTCAAAATGCCATTGAGGAGCTGAGCAGATAAGGTTTTTCTCTACATATCCTTCTCTACCGGAGCTCAGGTTTGTTATAAAAAACTTAAACCCATCCACTTTGGTAATTTTCCATTTATCATTACTTTCCGGTTGAACCAATATATCACCGGTCTTTAAAATTGTATGCTTTTCAACAGGTATCATTCCTAGTAAATTTTATTATTCACAAATATAATCAGATTGAGGTACAATTTATAAATTTAGAGAATGTGCTGTCTTTTTTTCATATTAAAGAAATTTAATGAATAAATTCTGTAATTTTAACTGCTTAATTTGGTTTAAATTATGTAATATCATTCAGCAGTTACCCTTATCTACGATCTTCAAATAAAAGATTTAATGCAAAACGATATAAAAAGCATAAAAAATTTCCTTACCCTATTAGTAGGGTTTCTTTTCGTTTACCTGCTGGATGTTTTTTCTTCGCTTATTATACCTCTATTACTGGCTCTTTTTATGGCCATGTTGTTACAGCCGGCTCTTTCATGGTTTGAAAAAAAGAAATGGCCTTATGGTCTTAGCCTGGCCATTATTTCACTCACCAGCGTAAGTATTTTAGGTTTACTTGGCCTGCTGATTTATGATACGGGCATGGAGCTAATGAACGAAAAAGACCGGCTGATGGGATTGGTAAACCACCGACTTACAGGAATCCTTGCCTGGGTTAATTATCGCTTTAACCTTAAGGCCGAACCCACCGATGCACTTAACTATATGTACCAATATTTCTCAATAAGCAATTTGGTGAAATCTATAGGCTCATTGCTGGGAAATCTTACCAACCTAATGTTTATGACCGGATTGTACCTGATTGTATTCCTGGGCGGTATCTTAAAATACGAGCAGTTTATCCAATATCTTGAAGACGGAAGCCAGCAAACAGGTAAGTTACTAAGTGGCTTTGAAGAGGTCAAAAACAGCATTGTTACTTATATGAAAGTAAAATTTCTGGTAAGTTTTTTCACCGGACTGCTGTATGCATTTGTGTGCTGGATCTTTGACATAGACTTTTACTTTTTCTGGGGCTTCATTGCCTTTACACTTAACTTTATACCAACGTTTGGATCAATTATAGCCACTATACCCCCTCTGGCTTTAGGTCTTATACAACTTGATTATACAGGAATGGCTTTTCTATTCTTCTTATTACTATCCATTCAAATGTTTTTTGGAAATATCCTGGAGCCACGATTACTAGGCAGCAGCTTGTCATTGAATACCATTACTGTTCTTCTTGGCCTTATGTTTTGGGGATATCTTTGGGGAGCCATTGGCATGATCCTTTCTGTACCATTGTTGGTACTCACTAAAATCGTCTTAAACCAGTTTCCTGATGCACGTATTGTAGTGAAACTTATGGGAACTGCCAACCTTGACAAAGGTGAGGATAAAAGTAAAATTTTCGAAGAGGTCAAAGAAATGGTGGAAGGAGATGCGCTCCCTAATTAGTGCATCAATATTCCTGCTTCTGAATCAAATAGAAAATCTTTTTATTTATATAATTGCGGATTTCATCTTCCAATTCAAAGTTTTTCCTGACCATCATTAAATCCAATCGGTAAAAGATTGTATCCTTGGTAATTTTCAAAACGATAAGAATTATTGAACCAGGTTTAATAAAAGTTTGATAATTCTTCAAATGTTCCTTCAGGTAATTTTCAATGTCCTCAGGGCTGTCTCCATGGCTGGCAGCCAACTCAAATTCTACACTTACTTTATCATTACGCCCTTTGCTGTAATTAACTATATCCGAAGCAAGTATTATGTTGTTAGGCACATAAATATGCTCTTCTTTATCATTCTTCAGAATAATATTTTTTAAGGTAATATCAACAATTTTACCTTTATGGGCTCCTATTTTAACCAGTTCATTCAACGAAAACTGCTGGCTAAACAATAAGATCATACCGTTAATGGTATTGGCAATATAATCCTTAAAGATTAAGGTAAGCGCAACGGCAAAAATGCTCAGGGAAGTAAATAACTCCCGGGAATCAATTCTGAAAAATATAAATACGGCTCCTATAAACGCAAATAAAGAAAGAATTGACGCAAACTGATTAATCCCCAGGACAAAATTATCCTTATAGGAAATATTCCTCCGTTTACGCTTAATGTATAAAAACAAAATCGTCATCCGGGCAATCGACACAAAAAGCAAGCTGGTAGCCAAAAATAATAAACTGCGAATAATGCTAAATTCCGGATGCCGTAGTTGAGGATAATAAAAGGCTAGGTAAGCAAGACCTATGAATGTCAACAACTGAACCACATAAATTCCTAACCGCTCTTTCTCTAATTGTTTTAATTCTTTTAATTTACTTTGTGTAACCATAGTTTATCTGACAGTCCAAGTGTAGGTCTTTTAAAAATAACAGCTAAAAAATATAATGGTTCAGGAGAATGTATTGCTGAAGACAGAAAAACAAATAAAATACAGGGGCTTTACATCTTATAACCAAAAAAGGCAGCATTTCTGCTGCCCCCTCTTTGTCCTGTTCTCATTCTTACCTCGAATGGGAATAATCATAGCATGGCGTTCCTTTCGGACAACTTTCAGGAACTCGTGAAGTAAATAAACCGCCCATGAATATCAATGCTCCAACGATTAAATGAGGAGCCCAAACCAATTGGTTAAAACCAAATAGCCATGGCGAAAACGCCAAAAACAGACCCGCAATCAAATCTATAGAAAGATGTGATGTCATTGATAACTTTCTGGCAGCAGATACTTCATGATCTGAAAACATGCTATACAGAATTATTCCGACTCCCATAACAACAGGAATAATTGTTTCTGCCCCTCCAGCTGCAAATCCCAGCAGCCAGGGAGCTATTATTAATATGGCACCGATTATATAATCGAAATAACCATGTGCCTTTGTGGATATGAATCTCATGTCTTTAAAAGTTTATGTTCAACATCTTGCCTTGCCTTCTATTAAAAAACATAAGAATTATGGCTATAGTTCTGCTAAACAATTCAGTATTAAGGCTTCTTTGTTTAAATTGCAGCGTATTTAATCTAAAAATAGCCGGAATTGAATAATCCTGTCATCTCTTTACATGAATCACTGCTTTCAGAAAGCTTTAAAAAACTACTAAACAGACCGATATCCCTTGAGTTTTCCAATAACCTCTACAATGCTCCTTTTGTAGTTGTATCTCACGGAATCCAAACTGATCCGATCTTTAACTATGCCAACCTGTGCGCACAGCAATTGTGGAATCTTAACTGGGAAGGATTTACCCAAATGCCTTCACGTTTATCGGCCGAACCGATGGAGAGAGAAGAAAGACAGATTTTTCTTGAAAAAACGGCACGTCAGGGTTTTGTAGAAAATTATTCAGGCATCCGCATCACCAGCGACAATAGGCGTTTTATGATTAAAAATGCCATCATATGGAATGTGATTGATGCAAAAGGAATCTATAAAGGGCAGGCTGCAACATTTAGCGATTGGGAATTTTTGAATAGCTAATGGAAAACTTTTTTCAACAAGTATACGAGGTAGTTAAATTAATACCTAAGGGCAGGGTAACCTCCTATGGAGCTATAGCGAACTATCTGGGAGCAAAAAGCAGCTCCAGAATGGTGGGATGGGCAATGAATGCAGCCACCTCTATGCCTGAGGTTCCTGCTCACAGGGTAGTCAACCGTCTGGGGATGTTAACAGGAAAAATGCATTTCGCCACACCTGATGCAATGAAGAATGCATTGGAAGACGAAGGAGTTCGAGTGAAAGATGATAAGATTGAAGACTTTCACAGTAAATTTTGGGACCCGGCTAAAGAGCTATTATAGGCTACTTAACCATCTCCACCACAGCAGGATTTTCTTTTTCCCCTGCAACACCTTTTGATGATATGATCCATAGTCCTATAAAACATATAACCCCATTAATAATCAGATTCTCATAAGCAAAACGGTATGGGGTATATGTCTCTATAGATACCGTAATAACATAGGTCAACAAAGGAGATATTACACACACCAGCGGGGTGAACTTATCAAAAACCTTTCTCTTGTTTAGCAAGCCAAAAGCAAATAGTCCAAGCAAAGGCCCATAGGTATAACTTGCCGCTTTAAGTACTGAGGAAATCACCGAACTGCTTCCGATTTCATTAAAAACAATGATAATCAATAAAAACAAGACAGAGAACCCTATATGAACCAAGCCTTTTTGCTTATGTTTGATCTTCTCCGGCTTGTTTTTAAAATCAAGAAAATCAATACAAAAAGACGTAGTCAAAGCTGCGAGCGCAGAATCGGAGCTGGCATAGGTTGAAGCTGTAATACCCAGCAAAAAGAATATACCAACCACTAATCCAAAATTATTTAATGCCAGTGTTGGGAATAACTGATCCGATTCAGTGGGGATAGCTAGGCCTTTCTCATTTGCATAAATGTACAATAAAGCTCCTAAAACCAAGAATAGCAGATTAACAACCACCATGATTACAGAAAAGGAAAAAATATTCTTTTGTGCATCTTTAATATTCCGGCATGAAAGGTTTTTCTGCATAAGATCCTGATCAAGGCCTGTCATAACCAGTGCAAGAAAAGCTCCGGAGACAAACTGCTTAAAGAAATTTTTGCTATCAAGAAAATTATCAGCAAAGTATGTTTTGGAAAACGGGCTTTCGTAAACCTTATTGATCATTTCACCTAAGCCTAAGCCTAACTGCTGAGAAATCATATATACGCTAATCCCGACAGCTGAAACAAGAAATACAGTTTGAAAAGTATCTGTCCAAACAATAGTTTTTATTCCACCTTTGAAGGTGTACACCCATATAAGTAATATGGTTATGCCCACTGTAACATAAAAGGGAATTGACCACTGTTCGAACAGAAAAATATGCAACACCATGGCTGCCAAATAAAGTCTTAAAGAAGAACCTATAGACCTGGAAACCAAAAAAAACAAGGAACCTGTTTTATATGCCCAATACCCAAAACGCTGTTCCAGATAAGTATAAATTGATATAAGGTTTAATCTATAGTACAAGGGCATAAGTACCGTACCAATGATAAAATAACCCACCAGATACCCCAAAACCAATTGAAAATAGGAAAAAGCTTTGAATTCCTCACCGGACATTATACCCACTGCTCCCGGAACAGAAATAAAAGTAACCCCTGAAAGGGAGGTTCCAATCATTCCAAAA
>JBKBXU010000037.1:0-20173 GCA_046313675.1 Cytophagaceae bacterium | reverse complement strand
TGGTAAACATATAACGTGTTCCAAGAACTATTCCGGGAACTAACCTGGTATAAGTACCCCTCTGAAAAAGCCCTCCCCCAATCCGGTAATTTTTATAACGGACTATTTCCATTCCAATAAGAAGAGAAGAATAAAAATCCCAACGGTCATCATCAATATTTAGCCCCCATTCATTCATAAGTGGCGCCCAGTGAAAACTGCTGCGAACTCCTAAGTTAACAAAGTTCCACCTATGATGCCTGTCCACTGTTCTATGGCGATAACCCCGGTTTAAGTATCCAATGTAAGAGCCAATACTGATCCATTTATGAATGCCATACTCTACAATGGCGAACAAAGGAACAAAACCGGTACGCCTGTATTCTCCCCAGCCCACCCAGCCCCACATGCCGTGCCCAAAATATTCGCCATAACCAACCAGTCCTGCGGAAAAACCGGCATTTATCTGAAGTTGGCCAGGTGCATAGGCCTGAGCTTTGGCAGGATTCTCCAAGATAATACTAGCTAAAGTGAGAAGGACAATAAAAAATAACTTTCTCATAATGTAAGTGGTGACTTTACGGTTAAAAATGTTTACTAATTATCTGTAAACATACCACTAATATTAGTGGTATCAGAATTTACCTAAATTTCCTCTAACGGTTCTTTTTTCCAGATTATTGGCCTGATCACACGATTAGCTGTAATTGTTACAGCAATTATAATGGTGTTTGCCATTATATATACTCAGCTTCCCGTTTTGCTGGAAGACGGCTTCTGGTCAATGGCCAATAGAATACGCACCGATTGGGCGATGTTGCTAGGAAGTATTTTCCTTATTATCGAAGGCAGTGGCAGGTATTCTCTTGACTACCCCGTGTATAAGCGTACCTCAAAAAAATAACCCCATTTGGAATCTATCCAAATGGGGTCACAAAAAATCGGTGAATAGGGTGTTTTATAATTTGAAAGTCATACCGATACTAGCCAATCCAAACATCCCTCTACCGGTTTCGGCAAAGGCTCCAAGGTTTTTACTAAACATATAGCGAGCACCTACTACCGGGCCAACTATTAACCTTGTACCACCTGAACCTCCTATTAAATTAGTGCCGGGACCGTTGTAGCTATATGAACGAAATTCCAGACCTGTAATAAGAGATGCATAAAAATCCCAACGATCTTCATCAATATTCAAACCCCATTGACGCATAAGTGGAACCCAGTGAAACGTTCCCCTGACTCCAACATTAACATGACTCCATCGGTGCATATGATCCAGGCTTCGATGACGATATCCCCTGCTGTAATATCCAATATAAGGCCCGGCGCTGATCCATTTATGAAATCCATACTCTGCTAAGGCAAACAAAGGCACGAAACCGGTACGTCTGTAACCTCCCCACCCCCAGGCGCCAAAATATCCGCCATAACCTAATAATCCCGCAGAAATACCCGCATTTATCTGAAGTTGACCAGGCGCATAAGCCTGAGCCTTGGCTGGATTTTCCAAACCAATACTGGCAAAAGTGAGAAGGGCGATAATAAAAATCTTTCTCATAAGAAATAGTAATTTAGAGTTAAAAATAATTACTCTGGTAAACTTACAATTAATTTAAATGTTATCAGAATTTTATCCTTTAAAGCTTACTAATTTTTCAAGATTTTCCTTTTCCACATCAAGTTTTAAAGGATTAATTTTCTCTCCCCAATAAACAGTAGTATGTGGGAACGGAATTTCAATGTTGTTTTTATCAAACGCAATCTTCAAACGCTTACGGTATTCCCTTCCAACCGCCCATTGCATTATCGGCTTGGTTTTGAGCCTGGCCTTAATAACCAAGGCACTATCGGCAAAATTATCAAGCCCCACAACTTCAATAGGCTCAATAATTTTCTCTGCAAATTCCGAATCATTTTGTAATTCATGCCCCACCGCCTTCATAATGTTCATTACCGTCTGTACATCCTCTTTATAGGCCACGCCAATGTCAAAAACCATGGCCGACCACTCTTTGGTCATATTGGAAAGGGTGTTAATTTTGCCATTTTGAAATATATGAACGACTCCGGAGAAATCTCTGAGAGTAATGGTTCTCAACTCTATGCTTTCCACCAAACCTCCGGTGCCATTGATAATGGCCACATCGCCTTTACGTACCTGATTCTCCAATAAAAGAAAAAATCCGCTTATAAAATCCCGAACAAGTTCCTGTGCTCCAAAACCTACAGCCAAGCCTATGATACCGGCACTGGCCAGAATGGGCCCTATGTCAACACCAAACTTCCCAAGGAGTATGACAAAGAAAACAGACATTATAAAAACTTTTACTAGGCCTTGAACAATGCCCAATAAAGTAGCTATCCTCTTCTCTGCTTCCACAGTATCAATGTTTTCATTTTTGTCGGCACGCTTGACCAGTGCTTTTTTTAATTTATCTATGGAAAAGCTAATTATTCTGAAGAAGACAAAGATTCCCAGCGTAAGCACAATTATGCCCGGCAATTCCGTAATAACCCAATTTTGAATAAGATGAGTTAACTTAGTCCAAAAATTTACTTCGGTGAGTGTTTCCATTGATGTTATTTTTTTTGATAAGAAGATTGCTGAGGGATCTACAACCAATAAGAAGGTTTTCTTAATAGAAATTGCAAAAAAACCTTTCAGCTACACTAAACTATACAGTATAGATAAAGTTTACAAGTAAGCCCGACAAAATGTTTTAGCCTTTTTTAGACTTTATGGGAAAAGTAAGCGGAAATAAAAGGAAGGGCTTTTAAGTTTCTTACGCATATCCACATCCGTAAACATGCATGAAAACATGTCTCCAAGCTCTTTATTGGATGATGCCTTATTTACTACAAGGTTG
This sequence comes from Cytophagaceae bacterium, assembly GCA_046313675.1. Taxonomy (GTDB): domain Bacteria; phylum Bacteroidota; class Bacteroidia; order Cytophagales; family Cytophagaceae; genus JBKBXU01. The sequence continues at coordinate 17,324 of JBKBXU010000037.1, read as the reverse complement.
AAGAGTGAAGGGAAGGCGGCAAGTTTTTGAATATTGGCACTTATCTTTAGTTCTTTACCGAGCCTTCTGTAAATGGCATCGTCATAGCTGGCAAGGCTTTCCGAGGAAAAATTATTCATTGCAAGGGAATCCATGGTTTGTTGGGCGGCAAACATTCCACTTAAAAGTGCATTTCCTATTCCTTCCCCGGTAAATGGATCAATTAAGGAGGCTGCATCTCCTGTAAGTATATAATTATCTCCGGATATTTTTCTTCGTTTTGACCCCAGAGGGAGGCCGAATCCTTTAACCTCCCCTTGCAATTCGGCATTGCTAAAACGATTTTTAAAATGTGGGTGGTCCAGAAATTTTTTTAGTTCTTCCTTAAGATTAACTTTTCTCTTGCTTATAATATCGGATCTCATGCCTATACCCACATTTGCCAGGCCATTTGGAAGAGGAAAAAGCCAGAAATAACCAGGCAAAAATTCCTTCAAAAAGTGAAGTTCAATAAAATTGTCCTTATCCATATCGGACACGCCTTTATAATAGGCACGGATTCCGGCGGAGAAATGTTTAGGCTCGGGCTTTTCTTTCAAATAAATCCGCTTGAACAGTGATTGAGCGCCATCGGCTACAATTAAAAGACGAGCGTTTATCTCTCCTCCCTCATATTCTATATTAAAGGAATCGCTGTTTTTTTTAAAGTTTTTTACCCGGACATTTTCCATTAATTTAATTGAAGGATAATTTCTGACTTGCTCTATTAGAAAATTATCAAAATCAATTCTTTTGGCAATAAATCCGGGAGGAGAATCAGTTTGAGTGTTATAGCCGGGTTTAAAAGGCACCTTTAGCTCTTTTAGGTTGGGTGCGACAAAACGAATACCCCAAGAAGGAAGTTGTCCGGAAAAATGCCTGAGTTCTTCCAATAAGGATGGATCAAACTTTTTAAGTACTTCAGCTACCTTTCCACTCAGGGCATCCCCGCAGATTTTATCACGAGGGAATGTTTCTTTCTCAAGAAGAATACAGGGAATGTTGTGTTTGGCTAAAAAAAGTGCCGCCATTGCCCCTGCCGGGCCGGCACCAAGGATGCATACGTCGGTATTCAATGAAAAATTATTAAAGTTTAGTCTTAACGCTAAATTAATTATTGCTTACAATTTAGCATTTAAAAACTTAATAATTCCTTAGGCTTGCTCTTTTTCCCCTTCTTTCGGCTCTTCTTTGAAAAATTTCTTCTGCATAATCAAAATCGTTGCAACACCTACAAAGATGGAAGCATCAGCAATATTAAATATTGGCCAGAGAGGATAATATTGTCCGCCAAATAATGGTACCCACTCCGGAATCCAGCAATTGCATATATCTATAAAGAACATATCAATTACCTGACCATGAAACCAGGGAGTTACGACGTCTGCCGGGGCATTATTCAAAAATACACCATAAAACGTACTGTCTATAACATTTCCTATCGCTCCACCCAGTATCAGCGCAATAGACCACAACAGTCCCGGATGAACCCCTTTTTTTGCCAGATAATACAAATAGTAAGCTATACCTCCCATGGCAAACAACCTGAATACACTTAAAACAAGTTTACCATACCTTCCGGCGATTTCCAAACCAAAAGCCATACCCGGATTTTCAGTATAATGGAGTTTAAACCAATCACCAAAGATGGGAATCTCATAGCCCAGAAACATATTATAATGCACAAGCAATTTGACAACCTGGTCAAGAATAATAATGCCTATGCTCAATAAGTAAAACTTTGTATATTTCATTGTTCCTGTATTCAGCGTATCCTGAGAAAGGCTTACAGCCGGTGTTATATTCATATTTATACTTCTATTTTTTAAACTGGCTGGTGGTCGTCCATATCAACCACTTTCCCATCACCAGACTATCTATCAACTTAAGATAAACCGCCTGTTTTTCAACGCAAATGTAAAAGTCTTGTCTTAAAAGACAATTAATTTTGACAAAAGAAATAAGCGTCAACTCCTTCCGTGAAACTAAAAACAAAGTTATTTTTGAGCATTTTCACTAGCCTTCTTTCTCCTCAACCATTAAGGTTGGTTTCTCTGCATCTCTAAAAAACCTCTTCTGCATAATCAGAATGATGGCAAGGCCTACAAAAATGGCAGCATCGGCTATATTAAATATTGGCCATAAAGGATAATATTGCCCCCCTAACCTAGGCACCCATTCCGGAATCCAGCAATTACAGATATCTATATAAAACATATCTATAACCTGTCCGTGAAACCACGGGGTAGGAACACCTGCAGGAGCATTGTCCAGGAAAACACCATAGAAGGTACTGTCCACGACATTACCCATGGCGCCACCCAAAATTAATGCTATAGACCAAAGCAGGCCCGGGTGAACATGTTTTTTTGCCAATGTATAAAGGTAATAGCCAATGACTCCCATAGCCACAAGCCTGAAAAGGGTCAAAATAAGCTTTCCATATTGCCCGGCAATGGTTAACCCAAAAGCCATACCTGGATTTTCAGTATAGTGTAGCTTAAACCAATCACCGAAAACAGGGATTTCGAAACCAAGAAACATGTTGTGATGAACAAGCAGTTTAACCACTTGGTCAAGCAGTATGATTCCTAAAGTAAGAAGGTAATATTTTGTGTACTTCATTTTTCCGGTGGATAAATCACCTTCACCGACGCTTACCGTCTGAAAATAATTCATGTAGTTATAATTCAATTTTTAAAATTAATTGATGATCATCCATCTCTACCACTTTCCCATCCAATAAATTATCTGACAACTCCAAAGATAGCGCCTGAGTTTCACTGCAAATGTATTCCTTATTTACCAAAAGCGCTGCATCTACCAGCTCATCAATCTTTTGAACAGTGATCCTAATCTTATCCTGCACTTCCAGTCCCATATCTTTTCTCAAATTCTGAACACGGTTTACCACATCTCTAGCAATTCCTTCTTTGCGCAACTCATCGGTTATGGTAATATCCAGCGCTACGGTAATATTGCCTTCTGAGGCAACGATCCATCCCGGAATATCTTCAAAAGCAAGCTCCACGTCTTCCATTGTTAACTGGATAATGGAACCATCGCCAAGCTTTGCTTTAAATGCATTGGTTTTTTCAAGCTCCTGTATATCTTTCTGAGACATACTCGTGATAATGGCACCGACCTCTTTTAATCTGGGGCCATATTCTTTTCCCAGCTTTTTAAAATTCGGCTTTACCTTCTTTACTAAAATTCCGGAGGTATCGTCAATATATTCAATAGACTTAACATTTACTTCCGAAATAATCAGGTCTTCTACATTGCTAACCTGATTTTTAAATTTATCATTCAAAACAGGAATAAGTATTTTTGATAAAGGCTGCCTTACTTTAATATTTTGTCCTTTTCTCAAAGAATGGCCTAAAGAAGAGATTCGCTGAGCCAGGGACATTCGTTCTTCAAGATCAAGGTTTATAGCTGTTTCTTCTGCCACAGGGAAGTTGCTCAAATGAACGGATTCAACATTTTCCTTCCCTGAAACTCCATTCAAGTCCAGAAAAATCCTATCCATATAGAATGGAGCCACCGAAGAAGAAAGCTTCGCAACCGTTTCCAAACAGGTATATAGGGTTTGATAGGCAGCGATCTTATCGATATTATAAGCCCCTTTCCAGAAACGCTTCCTATTCAGTCGTACATACCAATTACTGAGGTCATCAATAACAAAATCCTGAATTTCTCTTGTAGCACGTGTGGGCTCATATTCAGCATACGCCTCGTCAACCTTTTTAATAAGACTGTTCAGGCGGGAAACAATCCAACGATCGCTTTCAGTACGCTCGTTTAAAGGAATTTCTTTTTCCGAATAGGTAAAGTTGTCCAGGTTAGAATAAAGAGCAAAGAAAGCATAGGTATTCTGAAGGGTACCAAAAAATCTTCTTTGTACCTCCGCTACTCCATCAAGGTTAAACTTCAAGTTATCCCAAGGTGGCGCATTGGATATCATATACCATCTTGTGGCATCAGGGCCAAATTTGCCTATGGTTTCAAAAGGGTCAATGGCATTACCAAGCCGCTTGGACATTTTATTGCCATTTTTATCCAGTACCAGGCCATTGGCAATTACATTTTTAAAGGCAACACTATCAAAAAGCATTACCGCAATAGCATGCAAAGTAAAAAACCATCCGCGCGTCTGATCAACACCTTCGGCAATAAAATCTGCCGGGAAGTTTTTTTCAAACACTTCTTTATTTTCAAATGGCCAATGCCACTGGGCATAAGGCATAGCGCCGGAATCAAACCAAACATCTATAAGGTCTGTTTCACGGCGCATAGGTTGACCACTGTTGCTAACTAAAATTATATCATCAACATAAGGACGATGCATATCTGGAATATCATCAGCATTTTTGAATCCGGCTTCATTAGCCTTTTTCATTTCTGATTTTAATTCTTCCAGGGATCCTATACATTTTTCTTCTTTTCCATCCTCCGTTCTCCAAATTGGCAAAGGCGTACCCCAGTACCTGGAGCGTGAAAGATTCCAGTCAACCAAATTTTCAAGCCAGTTGCCAAATCTTCCGGATCCGGTAGAAGCCGGTTTCCAGTTTATGCTTCTATTAAGCTCAACAAGTTTTTCCTTAACTGCCGTGGTTTTAATAAACCAGGATTCCAGCGGATAGTATAATACAGGCAAGTCAGTTCTCCAGCAATGCGGATAGCTGTGCTCATACTTTTCAACCTTAAAAGCTTTATTCTCTTCTTTGAGTTTTATGGAAATGAGGACGTCTGTACTTCTATAATTAGGGTCTTTTTCGTCCTGCCCATCATAGTTTTTCACGAACATTCCCGCAAAATCCGTGACTTCGTCAACAAATCTTCCCCGCTTATCAACAAGAGGTACATCGTTACCATTCTCATCTTTTACAAGAATGGCAGGAATACCGGCCTGCTTAGCTACCCGGGCATCGTCTGCACCAAACGTAGGGGCAATATGCACAATACCTGTTCCATCTTCCGTACTAACAAAGTCACCAGAAATAACTCGGAAAGCAGGTTCCTCCGGAATAACGTAAGGCATCAACTGCTCATATTCCATTCCCACCAGGTCTTTACCCTTATATTCCTGAATTACTTCAAATGGGATCAATTTGTCGCCGGGTTTATAATCACCTATGGCAATTTCTTTTGCTTTATCCGAAAAATATTTACCCATCAGATCTTTTGCAAGGATAACATTAACAGGCAAAAAAGTATATGGGTTAAAGGTTTTCACCTTAACATACGAAATCTTTTCTCCCACCGCCAGAGCACTGTTGGACGGAAGGGTCCAGGGGGTCGTCGTCCAGGCAAGAAAATAATCGTTTTCTGTATTTTTAATTTTAAACTGAGCGACGGCAGAGGTATCTTTCACATCTCTGTAGCAACCAGGCTGATTTAGTTCATGGGAACTTAAACCCGTGCCTGCGCCAGGAGAGTATGGCTGAATTGTATATCCCTTATACAGAAAACCTTTCTCATACAACTTTTTCAGTAAATGCCAGATGGACTCAATGTATGCATTATCGAAGGTGATGTAAGGGTTTTGTAAATCCACCCAATACCCCATTTTTTCAGTAAGGTCATCCCATTGACCCTTATATTTCATTACTGCCTCACGACACTTACGATTATAATCTTCAATGGAAATTTTCTTGCCAATATCTTCTTTCGTGATTCCCAACTCCTTTTCTACCTGTAGCTCTACAGGAAGACCATGGGTATCCCAACCTCCCTTTCGCTTTACCTGAAACCCTTTTAGGGTTTTATAGCGGCAGAAAATATCTTTTACCGTCCGCGCCATAACATGGTGTATTCCCGGGGTTCCATTGGCTGATGGCGGGCCTTCATAAAAAGTAAAAGCAGGAAATCCTTCCCTGCTATCTACTGATTTTTCAAAAATTCTTTTTGCCTTCCACTCTTTAAGGACTTCTTCCCCAACTTCGGAAAGATTAATGTTCTTATATTCCCTGTATTTCATCAGAAAAAAATATTTTTTTATTTAATCACCTCGGAACGTATTGTCAATTCCTTCTCTTCTTTTTTTATAGTCTCTTCAGCAAGATTGTAAACCCGTTTGGTTTTAATTTTCAATCTGGAAATATCGAGCTCAAGATCATCTTCTTCCATATGAAACCTTGAATGTTTTTTGACAATTGGAAAAAGATTGTTGTTGTTACCTCTATTAAAAGTCAATAATAATGCCGGCAGAATTGTAAGGTTTGTCAGCATTGCAAAAAGCAAGGTAATGGATGTAAGTATACCTAAAGCAACGGTACCTCCAAAATCTGACCATGCAAAAATAACAAATCCACAGAAAAGTACTATAGAGGTATAAATCATACTTGTTCCCACTTCTTCCAGGCTTCGCGTTACCGCCTGAAGTACATTGCCCTTGTAATGCTTAAGCTCTTGCTTATACTTGCTCAGATAATGTATGGTGTCATCCACTGATATACCAAAGGCTATACTGAAAATTAATGCGGTACTTGGCTTAAGAGGAATATTAAATATTCCCATTATACCCATAGTGATCAATAATGGAATTACATTAGGTATCAGTGAGATCAACACCATTTTTATGCTTTTAAATTGCATAGCCATTAACAAGGAGATCAATGCAAAAGCAAACAACAAACTGCTGGTAAGTCCATTGATCAAATATTGGTTGCCCTTTAAGAACAAGAGGGTTGTTCCTGTTACCTTAAACGTAAAACCTGTACCCTCAAAAATTCTTGTAAGGTTAGGGTTTATTTCCTCCTCTACCAAGTATTTCATATCCTTTGTGCCAATATCTGCCACCTTAGCGGTAAAACGGACCACCTGACCTGTGCTGTCAAGGAAAGATTGTATTGTTTTGTTCTCCTGCTCCTCTTTGCCAAAATACTGCATAATAAAAGGCATTTCCCGATTATTCGGCAAGCGGTATTTGTCAGGATCGCCACTATAAAATGCCTGAGTAGCTCCTTTGAGCACATTGAGGATCGAAATCGGTGGTGATACCTCTTCCAGGGAATTAAGATACTGCTCTGCCTCTTCAAGTTTCTTAAGGTTAGATAAGCTCTTTATGGCCTTACTCTTCCCCATATCTACAACGATCTCCAGAGGCATTATACCATTGAAATTCTCTTCAAAGAAGGCGAGATCTTTTTTCACCGTACTATGCTCAGGAAGGTCATCCACCATAAAAGAGATGGCCTTCATTTTAGATATTCCAAAAAAGGCAACTATAAGAATCATTGTAGCACCCAGATATATAAATGGGCGATACCGCAATACCACATGTTCAAGACTAAAGTTGATTTTTCTCAGCAATCCAAAATCCAGGTGTTTAAGCTGGTTTGTATTAGGCGCAGGAAGAAAAAACAACAAAGACGGAATCACCATAATGGTGATAAAAAATGTACACAGACTGATGATACCAGCCACCAAACCAAATTCCTGCAGAATGGAAACATTGGTAAATATCAGCACCAGAAAACCAATCGCAGTGGTAGTATTGGTCATAAGGGTCAACTGGCCAATTTTCTGTATAATTCTGCTTACGGCCTTGGTTTTATTGCCATGCTTTTTATACTCCTGGTGGAATTTATTATACATGTATATGCAATTGGGAATGCCTATAACTATAATAAGCGCAGGCAAAATTCCGGTAAGCAATGTCATCTTATAATCCAGCAACACAATGGTCCCCATAGTCCACAATACCGTAATGGTAATGATCAGGAATGTCAATCCGACGGCAAAAAAGGACCTGAAGAAGAAAAATAAAATAATAGATGTTACAATGACTGCCAGGGTGAGAAATAACTGAAATTCACTGGATACGTTATTGACCATCGTAGCCCGGACAAAAGGAAGGCCGGCATAATGTGTTTCAATCCCTGTCTGATCATTAAACTCTTTGCAATCTGCAAGAATATCATCAACTAATTGCTGACGCTTGGATGAGTTAAGGACATCCGGATTAATAGACAGGGCAATAAGCACTGAACCATTTGATTCATTCAGCAGAAGCCCTTCATAAAATTTTTGATTTTTTGCTATTGTTAGCAAACTATCCAGCTCTTTCTGGGTCTGTGGCCTTTGAGTGAATATGTCTTCAAGAATAAACCTTTTCTCCTCAGGATGCCGAACCATCTCCTGCATTCTGGCAAGAGACGCAACATTATTTATACCTTCATTTTCAGAAAGCCTTTGGTTCAGGTCATAAAAATGATTGAATTTTTCAAGGCTGTAAATGGCGCTATCCTTGATTCCCACCACCATCAGGTTTCCGTCTTCACCGTACTTTTCCTTGAAATCGTTGAAATAAATCAGGTCGGGATCATTCTGTGGCAAAACTTTGACAAAGTCATAAGTCAGTTCAATGTCTTTGGCCTTGTAAGCCATAAAGCAGGTTACCAGCAAGGTAAAAATTACCAGCCATAACCTGTTCTTTATTATTATACTTGAGATTTTAAACCACATAATCTTCTTACGATCAACAAAGGTAATGATTTTAACAAATTAAGGCTCTTTTTAAAACAATTTTAAACCTTCTTGTAAGGTATTATTCAATTTTATTGTGAAATAAGCCATCCGGATATTTCTACCTATACAGTTTTTCGAACAGTTTTAATGAAAGGATAATTCAAAATTGGAAATATTAATTGTTGCTTTCTCCACTATAAAGCTGTATTACTGACAAAATAACAGTATAAAGTGACTAATTTACTATGTTTAACAAGATATGAGCCACAGAGAACAATAAAACTTCTCAAGCATTTCATTAATAACACTTTAAAAAATACTGTTTTTATAAAATATTGTTTATTTAGAGCCTGCTATAAAGAAAGCCTGGAGGAGGAAAATCATGAGAAGAAAAAAATCCACAGAGGGAATTCTCTGTGGATTGGTATAATCAAGGAGTTATTCTTTTATAAAGGTCTTTTTCCATGTTTTACCTTGTTTGGTATGTATGTTTATAATATAAACGGAAGGAACCAAGTGGGAAAGATTTAACTCTTGCAGGTCATGAATAGGTGTGTTTTTATTTTCTATTCTTAAGACCTCCATGCCCATCATATTGTATATTGAGATAGAAATGATTTCTTCTGCTTTGTATTTAACATTTATATTTTCCCCGGCCGGGTTAGGGAAAATGAAAAGCAGCTCATCCTCTATTACATTTACAGAAACTACCTGGCTAAACTGGTACGAGTCATTCAGGTCTACCATCCGTAGGCGGTAAAAGTTCATTCCTTCCAAAGGCTGGTTATCGTTAAAATTATAAGCCATCAAGCTGGATGAGTTCCCTGTAGAAGTTACACTTCCTATTGTCTCAAAATTAGTCCCGTCAGAACTTCTTTGCACTTCAAAGACTTTGCTGTTAACTTCAGAGGCAGTACTCCAGCTCAGCAAAACCTGGCCTTCCGGAGAAAGGGTGGCATCAAAGGAGGCCAGCTCAACAGGCATAGGGTCTGTGGAAACCTTAAACGCCATGTCTTTTATAAAATCAGGAATTGTAAACACGATGCTGTCATTTACAGTAGCAAATGGCCCAGCCAGCTCGGTGGCACCGCTTTTGGGATCAAAAAACTCTACCTGGTAGACGCCTTCATCCAGGGGGCCTATCTTTAAAGCTGCGCCGGAAATATCCGTGAGAGTAGCCGGGTCTGCCCATTGTCCATAAGTCAGGTCTTTTACATAGCCGTATGCAGTATTGCTTCCCGTATAACCATAAGCACGACATGCATTTAAGGAAACATTATTAAAATTAAAATTGGATACATTCACCCAATCACTACCGGCATTATAAAAGCGTATGGTTCGTGAACCGGCAGGAATATCATTAAGCGTAAATGACCCACCACCAGCAGGAACATTCCAGGAAGTTTGCATAACACCGTCCACAAAAACCTGCAGATTATTAGGTGTTCCTGCTCCGCCAAAATTTACTGTTACAGATCCCTGATCCTGAAAATTTACATTAAATTGAACATCCCTGTTTACGCCACCCCCCCAGGCTCCTTTTATGTAAGAAGAAAGGCTATGTAAACCCTCTGCATTACCGGAACCATCTATGGTTGTTATAAAAGGGTCGGGATCATTAACCGCCGCCCAGGCAGTAGTCCCCGGTGCAATACTTACCGTTCCTATCAATGCAGGATTATGATCAAAACCCAACAACTTTCCCTCTCCCCCTGTCTCTGAAACAATATCAACTCCATCTAAATAGGCTCCTAAGGGTTGAAAAATGTGGTAAAGATTTTTTTCATCTATGTATTGATTCCAATACCAGAACATGTTGGGGGCATGAGAAAACATTCCCGTCCACATAGTCGTCCGGACATGGTCGCCCCAATCATCGGGGTGGTTATTGTAAACTGTTGCTGTCCCAAACTCTCCGCAAAGTATTGGCTTTGACAATTGATCTAAGAAGTTTCGGCTTTCTCCATAAAGTACCGCATCAATGTTGCCTGAATAGGTATGCCACTGAAGCTGATCCAGGTCCGCGACCTGGTCTAACAAGGGAAGGGTGGAATTGTCCCTCCCGGTACTGGTGGTAATAATATGATCATAAGGGTCAATTTCCTTAACAAACTGACTGAGCTCTGCATGCCAGGCAGCGATATCTGCATTGCTTCCATTAGTGTACTCCACCTCATTAAAAAGTTCCCAGGCAAGAATATTGCTTGAATAAGCCCATCGTGCAATGATGTACCGGTATTGTTTCTTCGTTTGCTCTCTGGCTACTGCACTGGAAAAATACTCCCCGGCATTGTTAAGGTAACCCCCGTTGGCTGTATTATATGGATTGTCGGCCCACTGGGCATCTGTCGTTGTTGAAAATTGCCCATGATGCTGAAACACCAATTGCATATACATACCCCTGTCGGCGCATTGATCCATTACTGCGTCAAGTACTCCTGCAGCCTGCTGGCTATACCGGCCCAAACCATTATACCAGTTTGACCAGTGGCCCGATGACCATTCAAGTGCCTGACGGGCAAAATCAGTCAACCAGTAGCGTCCCCAATTTGCATTATTTGGTGCCAGATTGGAAAGATAATATTCATAGGAATCAGCCAGGGTATGTCCGGAATTCCAGCCCAGATTTACACCGATCGGATAGTAAGGATCGCCGTTATCGTGACGCATAAACTGCTGATTTGAGGGATCAATTCTTACAAAACCTTTTTCTGCCGAAGCCTCTGCATTTACTAAAACTGTCGCAGAATACCATGTTCCATCATCATCTATAGCCCTAATCTGTACGGAGTGACTTCCTGATACACGTGGGGCAAAACGCAACATCCAGGTTGCCTGTGCAGTCTGCAATGCAGCTGTATGACCCCAGCCGGCGGGCATATAAGTAGCAGGAATATAATAAAAGCAAGGCATTTCAATTACATTTCCTCCAGGTTCTGTAATAATAGCATCTACCTTAATAATATCCGGATCATACGGGTTAGAATATACCTGATCAAGGGTAAAGGTCGCCTCCGCCTTTCCGAATAAAGGATAATTTTCCGCATCAAATTGAGGGTCTGAAATGCTAAGGCAAAAACCATTAACGGTAACGAAGAAAAGGGCAAAAACCGGGTAAAAATATTTCATGAAATTAAATTTGATAAAGTTTCTCGAAGAAATACAATCAATATCCATGAAAGTAACAAAAAATCCAGCCTTTTCAAAGCGTAAACATCTTTGCCCTCAGAATTCCAACCTTTACGTGCCAGTTTCCTCGGGAATGATTTTACCACGAACATACGCTCACGTATTTCCTGCTTATGGAATTGCAAGAAATAGTCGTTTACTTGCCAATATTCATCATTTTATATTAGTTTTGGATACACATGAAAAAGGTACTTTCCATTATATTGTTCATTAAGATATACGCTCTATCGCTACTCCCCCTAAGGGTATTATATCTGATTTCTGATTTTTTGTTTGTTCTGGTTTTCTATGTATTTAAATACAGAAGAACGGTAGTACAGGAAAACCTGGCCAATGCCTTCCCGGAGAAAACCCCCAGGGAGCGTCGACAAATTGAAAAGAAATTTTTTCGCTACCTCTGCGACCTTATGGTTGAAATTCTAAAGAAATTGACTTTAAGTAAAAAAGAGGGCTACAGGCGATGCAGCCTTAAGAATGCGGATCTTACTCAACGATTAGCACAAGAAAATAAAAACATCATCGCCGTTACGGGACATTACGCCAATTGGGAATGGGGCGACCTCTGTCTTGGTGCTAAGGTAACACACCAGGTATATGCAATTTATAAACCTTTATCTAATAAGCCCTTCAATTCCTTAATGAAGAAAATGAGAACACGATTTGGCATGAAACTCATTTCCATGAGGGAGACCTACCGGGCGGTAGTCAGTAACAATGACCATCTGAATGCCACTTATTTTATTGCAGATCAAACGCCATCTGCAGAAGGTGCTTATTGGACCAGGTTTCTGAATCAGGATACAGCCGTTTTTAAAGGCGCTGCAAGAATAGCAAAGAAAATGGGCTATCCCGTCTTGTACGTGGTAACAAGAAGAAAAGGGCGAGGTATTTATGAAATGGAACTTGAGCTGATCGTGGAGGACCCATCAACCCTTACAGAAGAGGAAATTTGTGAATTATATACCCGGCGGCTTGAAGAAGATATACTGAAAGAACCCGAACTTTGGCTATGGTCGCATAGGCGTTGGAAGCACAAAAGACCGTGATAATAATATAAAGAGCGGTGACCGTTGAAATGGCCACCGCTCTTTACCTCCTTAAGAGTATAAATAAATATTATTTCCCAATAGCATTAAGCTTTGCCTTAACTACATCAACAGCCTTTTTCATCTTTTCAGCTTCTTCTGAAGCCGTTTTTTGATCTTTTTTATTGCCTTCAATATCCTTCAACAGTTGATCGTGCTCTTTGGCATTGTCTTCAAGTGCTTTTTCAAGCTTGGCTTTTTCCTTCCGGTTTTTTTCTACATCGCTCACCAATTTCTCTCCATTCTTTACTTCTTTTTCATACGATTTTACCGAGTTGGCATGCGCCTTCTCTGCATCTTTTACCTGCTCATTCACATCTTCAACGTAGGCATTGTAAATAAAATCGTATAGAAGTTTCTCTGCTGCCTTGTAGGCACTTTTATCTGTAGAAGTGGTTACGAAATGTGTTCCAGTATCAATAGCCCACCAAACCAACATTCCTTTCTTAGTACTTTTAATCTCTGCAATAATTTTACACGGCTGGGACGAAATTGTAGGAATCTTTGCCAGTTGAATGGTATATATTCCTTTTGAGGATTCAAGTTTACCATAGTTTTTCAAAAACTTTTCCCAGCTCTTGGTCAGTGCCTTTTTATCCAGGTCAACAATAGCTCCCAATCCGGTACGCTGAATTTTATCTACTTCTTCAGTACTTTCTGTAATGTTGATTTTCTGGGCATTACTTGTAAATGAAAACAAAAGAATAGCAAAAGCAAACAGTATTTTTTTCATAATTGTTATTAGTTATACTTGGTAATATACGATAAAATAACTTTTTAGATTAATTTTTTTTAATAAACAGTCTAACCTGTTAAAAATCATAAATTAAAACATATTTTCACAACATGCAAGCCCAATTTAAAATGGAAAATAGAATACTTATTGCCGGTGGGGCAGGATTAATAGGTTCCAGGCTCACAAAACATCTCCAGAATAGAGGATATACGGTTTTTTGGTTAAGCAGAAACCCTGATAAACCAACCATGGTAAAGACGTTTTTCTGGGATCCTGAAAAAAACCTTATTGATGATGAGGCCATCCTTCAAGCTGACTACATAATAAATCTTGCAGGCACAAATGTTTTTGGTAAGAAATGGACCGGCGACTATAAAAAATCCATAGTGGAAAGCAGGATACGATCGGCAAATGTCCTGTTGGGAAAAACAAAAATTTTGGAACAACCCGTCAAAGCGTATATATCGGCCTCTGGAGTTGGATATTACGGACTGAATACCGGAGAAAAACTGGTAGATGAAAACACTCAGGGAGGAACTGACTTCCTGGCAGACGTTGTTAAGCAATGGGAAAAAGCGGCAGATCAGTTCGAAAAAATTAAAATCCGAACAGTAAAAATCCGAACATCTATTGCGCTTTCCGAAGAAGGTGGGCCCCTGGAAAAGTTGATGGGGCCAATAAATGCCGGCATTGGAGCTCCTCTTGGATCCGGGAAACAGTATTTTCCATGGATTCATATAGACGACTTATGCAACGTATACATAAAAGCAATTGAAGATGATCAAATGAAAGGGGTTTACAATGCCGTAGCGCCTGACATTGTGACAAATAAAGAATTGACCAAAAAAACTGCACACATTTTGCATAAGCCAACAATAATGCCAAATGTGCCAGCATTTATACTTAAATTAATGATGGGAACAGAACGGGCTGAAGTGTTATTGGGAGGACAAAAGGTATCTTGCAAAAAACTTCAGGATTCAGGTTTTTCATTTCAATACCCCGAACTTGACACTGCCCTGAAAAATATATTAAACAATAAAATCACCGCATGATTATTGTTACTTTAATTTCCAATTAACATCCGGACACAACACAGGAATTAATTTTTTCGTTAAAAAGTATAACTTACTTAAGGAATAAAAGACTAATTTCACATAAATTTTACCTAATGAATGATATAACAAACGGAAACGGAAAGCACGTGGAAGATAATAACCAAAAAAAAGCAAAAGACAATCTTGATAACCTTAGCAGCGATAAAAAAGTAAAAGTGATTGATAATCTGGGAAATGTTGAAGAAGAAGAGTACCAGATCAGACGAGCGTTTAAAGACCGTGACTGGAATGAGATCAAAAGTTCCGACTCCTGGGCAATTTTTAAAGTAATGGCAGAATTTGTCGAAGGTTTTGAAAAATTAGCCAAAATCGGTCCTTGCGTTTCTATTTTTGGATCTGCCAGAACAAAGCCTGACAACCCTTACTACCAAATGACTGTTGAGATAGCAGCAAAACTTGTAAGACATGGTTACGGTGTAATCACAGGAGGTGGGCCGGGTATCATGGAAGCCGGTAATAAAGGTGCTCATATGGAAGGCGGAAAATCGGTGGGATTAAATATTCAGTTGCCTTTTGAACAATTTAACAATGTTTACATTGATAGAGATAAAATATTAAATTTTGAGCATTTCTTTGTTCGCAAAGTTATGTTTATAAAATATAGCCAGGGTTTTATTGTAATGCCCGGCGGGTTTGGTACGCTTGATGAGCTCTTTGAAGCAATAACCCTGATTCAAACTAAAAAAATCGGAAGATTCCCGATTATTTTGGTGGGGAGAGATTACTGGGGAGGCCTTATTGACTGGATCAAAGATGTACTATTAACGAAAGAGGCTAATGTTTGCGCAGAAGACATGGACCTTATAAACCTTGTTGATACGCCAACAGAGGCCGTAAGGGTAATAGATGATTTCTATTCCAAGTACTTGTTGCAACCAAACTTCTAATATTTGAGGAAAAGGATAAGCATATTGTTGTTGTTAATTGTGTTTCTCCTTACCGGGAAATCTTCAGACAATGCACCGATGCCTAACTTTGTTTTTAAAGCAGAGCATCAAAACAGGCATCAGGTCTTGATCCGTAAAATTCCGGACGATATTACTTTTGCCGGGGAAACTGTACATTTTAAAACTCCGGAGGCTTATTTAAAATTTGAGCGGGAACTTAAGGTCAATACATCCAACAACTCCAGTACCCGCCTTTTACTGAAAAATGCCAGAATTTGGCTTCCTGAAATACGCAAAATTTTGGTCGCCAATAAAATACCCGAAGATTTTCAGTATCTGGCCATGGCAGAAAGCAACCTTAATAATGTTGTATCTCCCCGAGGTGCTGCGGGTTTCTGGCAAATTACAGATGGCACTGCCCTGCACCTGGGACTGGAAGTAAGTGATGAGGTCGATGAACGCTACCATCCTATTAGAGCCACACGTGCAGCATGTCGCTATTTCAAAGAAGCTTACAGGGAATTTGGCAACTGGACTTCTGCGGCAGCCGCCTATAACCGTGGCATTTACGGTTTAAAAAGAGCTTACAACTCGCAAAATGTTTCTCAATTTTACGATCTTAACCTAAACGAGGAAACATCACGTTACCTTTACCGGGTTCTGGCAATAAAGGATCTTGTACAAAATCCTGCTAAGTACAAAATGAAGCAATTTGCCTACAGAGGGCCATCATATAAATTACTAGAAGTGAAAGAATCCATCCCTGACCTGGAAGAGTTTTCCCGCCAGCATAACATAAGTTACGAGCTGCTAAAAGATTATAATCCATGGATTCTGAAAAACAGTCTTACAATAAAAACCCCTGGAAAGAGCTATACTATGCTTATACCACTCACCAGCACCTACCTGTTCGGTACAGCGCCGGAAGAAAATCTGGCGGAACAAAAAGATTCATCAGACATCGCTGCCTGATTTGATTTTTTTTAAGGATATTTGCCCTTAGAGAACCTTTCTCCCTTTTTGTTGTTTTATTTTTGGAATCGATACTTAATTTGAAAAACACGCCCGAACATACTTCCGCCGATGGTACAGGCCATGAATTCATAGAAATTTTTGGCGCCAGAGAGCATAATCTTAAGAATGTAGACATTAACATACCCCGCAACAAAATGGTGGTTATTACCGGCATAAGCGGGAGCGGAAAATCATCGCTGGCTTTTGATACTCTGTATGCCGAAGGGCAGCGACGTTATATGGAAAGCTTTTCCACCTACGCCCGTTCGTTTATAGGAAATATGGAACGACCGGATGTAGACAAGATCAACGGATTAAGCCCTGTGATTTCCATAGAGCAAAAAACAACTTCAAAAAACCCCCGCTCAACCGTAGGAACCGTTACAGAAATCTACGACTTTTTGCGGCTTTTATTTGCGCGTGCAGGAGAAGCTTACTCCTATGTAACAGGAAAAAAGATGATCAAGCAATCCGAAGATCAGATCATCAATTTTATCATATCAAACTTAAGCGGCAAAAAAGCCATATTGCTGGCTCCTGTAGTCAAAGGAAGAAAGGGGCATTATAAAGAACTGTTCTTACAGATCCGAAAAATGGGTTTCTCCAAAGCCCGTATTAATGGAGAAATGACGGAGCTCACCCCCGGCCTTCAGTTGGATAGGTATAAAACACACGACATAGAAATCATCATTGACCGTATGGTCATAAAAGAAGAAGACCGGTTTAGGCTGACCCAATCCATAAAAATTGCGATGAACCACGGGAAAGGAATCATCCTTGTCCTGCCTGTAAGTGACGATGG
>JBKBXU010000036.1:6211-20547 GCA_046313675.1 Cytophagaceae bacterium | reverse complement strand
AAGTCGACCTTAATGCCTATGGAGATATTTACGAATGAAGAGGATGCAATGATGGTTGAAACAAAAATAATATTAATTAACTTAATATTATTACACCCTTTTTTTTGCCGTATCTTTTAATCATTTTACTAATAAAGTTTGGCTTAAGGTTTGTATCTGAACAATTAATTACTTGTACAGTTTGGTATTGGTTCTAGATTAAAAATAAATATGATTTCTACCATAAATTATCAAATTTGGAATGAAAAAGGGATACTATTTATATCATTTAGTAAAAATGTAAGCCTTTCCAAAGAAATCCTTCATGTTATTAAAACAGACATTATGTTGCTGAGCAAGCTGGAACCTATGCCGGTTTTGCTTGATTTTTCCTCGATTAATAATATAGATGCCGATGCCCGGAAACTCATAGCCGATAAGACGTTTATGTCCCGAATTAATGCCGTTGCTTTCCTGGTAAAGGATGTACTTCAGAAACTTCTTGTCCAGTCGATCTTAATGGTGAATCGTCCGGCATTTCCTGCTAAAATGTTTGAAAAGAAGGAGGAAGGGGAGCAGTGGCTTTCTTTTTACAAATGGGTAAACTAACAATATTTAATTTACCCATTATAAGGTCGGTCGCATTACTCTGTTAAATTTGCTTTCAGTTCAATGGTCAGGCTAATATAAGGACTGATCATTTTATTGGCCCAAGAAGTTTCCGAGCGGTAATTTACCCCCCATTGTGTCCTGTCAATCTGGAATTCGGCAAACGCTTTTATGGCCTCCGGGGTCTCCTTAATTTTGGCTGGGAACGATATGCTTTTTTCAATGCCCTTAATCATAAGATTTCCTGTTATTTCGTGGTTATTTCCAAGGGAATCAGCATCAGAACGCTCGTGGATTTTACTTATGGTAAAAGCCGCATTTGGGTGATTTTCCGCATCAAAGAATTTTTCCCCTTTAAGATGGCCGCTTAGCTTTACAAGGTCTTTCTCACTATCACGTTCTTTTTCATGCATGACGGCTCGTATTGATGACATATCTGCAATTAATTTACCCCCAATAAACCTTACGTTTTTTATAAGGTAACCTTCTTGTAAGGTTATATAACCATGATGTTCATCGGTAATGCTGTTTCCTTTCCATTTCAGACTGCTGTATGCAAGATCTATTTCATACCTTTTGTCCTCGACTGCTTCCATTATTACAACCGGAGATTCTGCATCGGTGATGTTATTCTGCTCCGTAGAGTAGCAGGATGAAAGCACAATCATGCTCCCAACCAAATATTTGTTAAACTTCATTCTGGTTTAAACATTATAATAGTTCATTAGCCAGGTTGGCCAATTCTGATCTTTCTCCTTTTTCCAGTGTAACATGTGCATATAGATGATGGTTTTTTAAACGATCAATCAGGTACGACAAGCCATTACTTTGAGAGTCCAGGTAAGGCGAATCGATCTGGTATATGTCACCGGTAAATATAATTTTTGTGTTTTCACCGGCTCTGGAAATTATAGTTTTAATTTCGTGAGGTGTCAAATTCTGCGCCTCATCCACAATAAAGCAGATGTTTGAAAGGCTCCTGCCTCTGATGTATGCCAGTGGGGTAACAACCAATTTCTCCTTATTCAGCATTTCAGTTATTCTCTGGAAGTCTGAATCGGATTCATTGAATTGGTTTTGTATAAACTTTAGGTTATCATAAAGAGGCTCCATATAGGGGTTGAGCTTTGACTTTATATCTCCCGGCAGATAGCCAATATCTTTATTGCTCAAAGGAACTACCGGTCTTGCAAGGTAGATTTGTTTGAAAGCTTTTCTTTGCTCTAGGGTGGCAGCAAGTGCCAATAAGGTTTTACCTGTTCCTGCTACTCCTTGCAGACTTACCAGCTTAACTTTCGGATTCATGATGGCATGAATGGCAAAGGTTTGTTCAGCGTTTCTTGGTTTTATGCCATAAACGCTTTTTTTCTCCACGTGTTCCAGTATCTTTTCTTCAGGATCGTAGTAGGCCAGAACGGAATTTTTGTCACTTTTTAATATGTAGTAATGATTTTCCTGTAAAAGTGATTTGTCTATGAAGTCGGGTTTGCAAAAACCTTTTTCATAAATTTCATTAATATGCTCTGTAGAAATATTTTCTATGACGGTTTTTCCGGTAAAAAGGGTGTCGACATTTTTGACTTTACCTGTTGAGTAAT
This sequence comes from Cytophagaceae bacterium, assembly GCA_046313675.1. Lineage (GTDB taxonomy): Bacteria > Bacteroidota > Bacteroidia > Cytophagales > Cytophagaceae > JBKBXU01. The sequence continues at coordinate 18,361 of JBKBXU010000036.1, read as the reverse complement.
CTTCAGCCGGAAGATTTAATGCCTTAGCTTTCAGTCTGAGGTTTATATCTTTGGTCACCATAATGACCCTTGAATCCTTCATTTCACTTTGCAGGTTCAAAGCAGCATTGAGAATGCGGTGATCAGCCTTTTTGTCGGCAAATATTTTTTGAGCATCAACCCTGCCTGTGGCTTCGGTATTCATTTCTACTTTGAAGCGACCCCGGTTATTTCCCGGTAATTGAATCCAATCCTGAAGCAGATAGTCGCCCGATAACTCATCCAGGAAGCGTATGAATTCTCTAGCTTCAAAATTTATAATATCATTACCCTTTTTAAAATTGTCCAGCTCCTCAAGTACTGTGATAGGTATAGCTACATCGTGCTCCTGAAAACTTTTAACTGAATTGTGATCGTAAAGTATAACTGAGGTGTCTAAAACAAAAACCTTCTTCTCCTTTTTAGTTTTGCCCATAGTATAATCTATCTTTGTAAAAATTCTTTGCGTTTGTAATTTATAATATAAGATCTATACAAAAAAGAAAAAAAATCAACATATTCGTTCATGGGAAAAAATATATCTTCCTGAAAAAGTCGGAATTCTCAAATTTAACCATAACATAATCCTATGGCCTCTTTTGATATTGTAAGTAAAGTTGACCCCCAATCACTTGATAATGCGGTAAATGTCGCTAAGAAAGAAATCTTGAACCGGTACGATTTCCGCGGTTCGAAAAGCTCAGTTGAACTGGATAAAAAAAATAACGTTATACATATTGTTTCTGAAAACTCTATGCGGATGGAGGCGATTATAGACGCTATTGTTACAAGGATGGCAAAACAGGGTATGGATACAAAATCTCTTGACCTGAACCAGGAGGAAGTAGCTTCGGGTGCTATGGTAAAGAAGGACATTCAGGTTAAGATTGGAATTGATAAGGAAACAGCCAAGAAAATGGTAAAGGACATAAAAGATACAAAATTAAAAGTTTCTGCGGCCATTATGGATGACATTGTGCGTGTGACGGGTAAAAAGGTGGATGATCTGCAATCTGTAATTGCTCTTATGCGATCCGGAGATTATGGCATTGGCCTGCAGTTTACAAACATGAAATCCTGATCTCCGTGTTAGAGAAAAATAATAAAAAGGTAATTAATGCCTGGTGCATGTATGATTGGGCAAATTCGGTCTATTCACTTACCATTATTTCTGCTATTTTTCCTATTTATTTTAGTACGGTGGCTAAGGGACCTGATGGTTCAGATGTCATTACGTTTCTTGGTATCAGCAAGCAAAATTCGGTCATCTATACCTACTCAATATCCGCAGCATTTCTTGCCATAGCTTTTCTTTCCCCTTTACTTTCCGGTATAGCGGATTTTTCCGGCAGGAAAAAAACGTTTATGCGGTTTTTTGTCTATTTGGGAGCATGTTCCTGCATGATGTTGTATTTTTTTGACGGCACAACCATTACGCTTGGAATTATAAGCTTTATGTTGGCAACCATCGGTTTTGCCGGTAGTCTGGTGTTTTATAATGCCTACCTTCCTGAAATAGCAACACCCGACCGGCATGATCAGATCAGTGCAAAAGGCTTTGCATACGGCTATATAGGGAGTATACTCCTGCTAATTATCAACATTGCCATGATACAAATGCCGGAATTTTTCGGTATGCAAAAAGGTACTACGCTGCCCGCCAGACTGTCATTCTTTTCTGTAGGTGTGTGGTGGCTGGCCTTTGCGCATTATTCATTACATTACCTGCCTTCAGGAAAAAAGGCTACAGAAAAGTCTTTAAAATACCTTACACATGGCTTTCGGGAATTAAAGAATGTATTTTCTGCATTAAGAAAAATGCCGCTTTTAATGGTTTTTTTGGTAGCATTTTTCTTTTACAGCATGGGATTTCAAACCATCATGTATTTAGCCAGTATTTTTGGGGCTAATGAGCTAAAAATTCCGGAAACAGGGCTTATAATAACTATTTTACTTATTCAGATTATAGCTATCGCCGGAGCCTACCTTTTTGCTTTCCTTTCCTCTCGTATTGGAAATATTCGCACTCTTTCCATAGCTCTTATCATATGCATTTTTATATGTGTAGGAGCATGGCTTACACATACCGCTGCCCAATTTTACGCGCTGGCTGTTGTGGTAGGCTTAATTATGGGAGGCCTGCAAAGTCTTTCCAGATCAACGTATTCTAAACTTCTGCCTGAAACAAAAGATACGGCTTCGTATTTTAGTTTTTATGAATTTACAGAAAAGATCGGCATTGTTTTAGGAACGGGCATTTACGCTCTAATTACCGACCTTACCGGCAGTATGCGCAACAGCATTATTGCCTTGCTCGTTTTCTTTCTTATAGGCCTGATTTTATTACTTAGGTTAAAGGCTCTTAATGGTAGAATTGTTGAGCCTGTGATGGGGGTTGATGAGGTAATTAATTGATGTTTCAGAGAGGGTTAAACCTGAAACATCAAATGTATATTTTGGGGAAGAAACTTTTCGTTGGGTCTGAAATTTAAAATTTCCATAAGGCCAATTATCTTTCAAAATATTTTCCTTTCTTTGCAGCATATTAGGGGGCGTTAGCTCAGTTGGTTTAGAGCACTACCTTGACAGGGTAGGGGTCGCTGGTTCGAATCCAGCACGTCCCACTTACACATGATTTGTCCCCTTTGCCATACATCCACATCTCAAATTATAAATCCTCCTCAGGACGTCAGGTTTTATCATAAATGCCCTTCGTGTAAACTGGTATTTGCTGATCCTCAATTTTTGCCCGATATGGAAGAGGAGAAGAAACGGTATAAGACGCACAATAATTCCCTTGTAGAGCAAGGTTACGTAAAGTTTCTATATACCCTTATTGATCCGGCCTTAAGTTATATTTCTGAAGACATGCTTGGCCTGGATTATGGATGTGGCCCTGTGCCTGTTCTTTCACTTCTGTTGCAAAGGCATACTATACAGTGCCAGAATTATGATCCTTTATTTGGGTTTGAGCCTGAGTCAGATGCTTTTGATTTTGTATTTGCTTCAGAATGCTTTGAACATTTTCATAAACCGGAAGAAGAGTTGGATAGGATTGATAAGTTTTTGGGGCAAAATGGATTCCTGTTTATAATGACTGAACAATGGGATGAAAATACCAATTTTGATACATGGTATTACCTGCGCGATTTTACCCATGTTGTTTTCTTTCATGCGGATACGTTTCAATTTATTGCTCAGAAATATGCATATAAGGTGGTTTCAAATGATGGAAAAAGGAGGGTGATCTTGAAAAAATAATTTGGGCTGAAATAAAAATCCCGATGCATAAAGCACCGGGGCCAGAATAGATAAATTTATAGTTTATTTGTTAGCTCATCTGATAGCTTTGATTCGAACGATCCTTAAGGTTAAGGTAATGATGAACATTGTTTATTAATTCATTTTTAACGAGCCCTTTATAGACATGATCCATTTCTAAGCCTATTTCGCTTTTTTGTATTTCCCTTTTTAATTCTTTAATCAGCAGATTGGTCTTTTCTACTTCTTTTTCTGAAATGCCGAAGTCTCTGGTAAAGGTGGTCATTTCACTAGAAAAATGATCCAGCCAGCGGCTAAGTTCCTTCTCTGATGTTGGTATGTTTCTGAAGTTATTGTAGTCCATGGTTAATATGTTTAATAACAATCGTAAAAGTAAAGAGATCTTTAATGTTTTACAAGGCAATTTGGCGCAATAGTCCTGAAATTCTTACATCATTTCTAAAAAAAATCTTTTTTTATCTCATAAAAGCTTTATTTTTGAAGTCTAAGTATGACAAAACAGGCAATGGTGTCTGCCTTTAACCGCCCTTTTGGGATAATGACGCCTGCTAAATGATCTGAATCAGATTTATAATTTTTATTGGCAGACGTATATGAATTCAAACTCAAGCATATTTCGCTTAAATAATTTTTTAAAAAGAACAGAGCATTATCCTATTACCATTTATGTGGGTAAATGGCTTTTGTTGACTGTTTTAATAGGTATTCTGGCCGGTTCTGCCTCTTCGCTGTTTCTCTTGCTTCTGAAGTGGAGCACCGAATATCGGGAAGAAAATTTGTGGATTATAGGATTACTTCCGCTTGCCGGCTTACTTGTTGGTTTTGTTTATCATTATTTTGGAAAAGATGTGGAATCCGGAAACAATCTTTTGATTGACGAGATCCATAAGCCATCCCGGATAATACCGTGGAAAATGGCACCTTTGGTGCTATGGGGTACTGTCATGAGTCATTTGTTTGGCGGTTCTGCCGGCCGTGAGGGTACCGCTGTTCAGATGGGGGGCGCACTTGCTGACCAGCTTTCCAGGCCCTTCAAATTACGTCCCCGAGATAGAAAAGTGATCATTATTGCAGGGATAAGCGCAGGTTTTGCTTCTTTGTTTGGTACGCCATTGGCAGGGGCAATTTTTGGGCTTGAAGTGTTTTTTATAGGACGTATGCGCTATGATGCCATTTTTCCATCGTTTTCTGCTGCCATTATTGCAAACTATGTGACAGATCTCTGGGGTATAGGGGTCTTACATACCCACTATCATATTCCTGAGTTTCCTCAGGTTACCGCGTTTACTATATTGTATTGCATACTGGCAGGTGTGGTTTTTGGCCTGGTGGCATTACTTTTCGCCAGATTTACTCACCTTTGTAACCTGCTTTATAAAAGAATATCCTCTTTTTCGCCCTTACGATTGTTCATAGGAGGAATGGTGGTTGCTTTGGGGGTGTTTTTAATTGGTACTACCAAATACATAGGGCTTGGAATACCGACCATTCTGGAATCTTTTGATATGAAATTACCCTGGTATGACTTTTTGGTAAAGATTGTATTTACTTCTTTTACACTGGGGGCGGGGTTTAAAGGCGGGGAGGTAACACCTTTGTTTTTTATAGGTGCGACCTGTGGAAATGCTCTTTCAGAAATTTTGCCCTTACCAATGGGTTTGCTGGCAGGACTTGGATTTGTTGCAGTGTTTTCAGGTGCAGCTAATACACCCTTGGCAACAACAATAATGGCTATAGAGTTATTTGGAGTGGAGGTAGGTGTTTTTGCAGGCATAGCCTGCGTGGTCAGTTACTTGTTTTCCGGTCATGCCGGTATATATTCCGCTCAGGTCATTGGGACAAGCAAGCATGCTCTTTATAGTAGAGAGGAAGGCAAACGCCTTAGTCAGGTGGGTGTCGTCAAAAAAGTGCTCAGGTTTTTTTAATCAAATGAATTATGGGTGTTTCTCCATAATTCATTTGATTATTTAGGCTCTAGTTTTTCAACCTTTCCCCTTCTTCTTCTTTGTTTCTGCTTATAACAGAATCTGCTTCAAATATTCTTACTCCGGTTCCACCACCCGCAGTTTTATTTATTGTTGTATCTGCGCCTTCTCTGGGAAAGTCCATGATTCTCCCTCGTTCTAAATCAGCGGCTTCTCTTGCTGCTGGCCTGGAAGGGTCACCGCAAGACATGGTGAAAGAGAAAACTATTCCGAATATAATGTACCAATGAAATCTCATAACATCTTCCTTTTTTTAAATTAACAGGGAATGCGGCATGATTGTTGGAAGGATTATTTTATGCCCATCAACGAATCTGTGGATAAGTTTCATCCTCAGATAAAGTCCTTTTCTCCGTTTATGCGTATTAGTAAATCATAATTTCAAAATGGTTATGTCATTTAAATTAATTACTTCTGAAGCGGATATCCAGCCAATGGATATAGTAAGAGAGCCGCAGGAAAAGCGGCTTTATAAAATACTTGATATTGATGTGACTTTCGGAAGGTTACTGCTTCAATACCATGTTACAGATCATATCTCAGATGAAGACCGAAAAATTCTGGTATATTGGGATGCCTTAATCAATAAATGGGAAAAAATGGTCTCAGGTTTTTGATTGGCCGTAATTCTATAATTTCATTACTAATTTCATTAACAGAAATCCAGATACTCAGCCTGTCATAGATATTGACTATTGTAGTGAACAAGATTTCTCTGTAATTATATTCAGGGATAATGGTTTAGGCATTCCTCATGAGAAAAAGGATAAGATTTTTGATATGTTCAGGCGCATGCATGACCATGTGGAAGGTACAGGCCTTGGTTTGTATATCGTAAAGCGTATTATGGATAATGAGGGAGGAAAATTGAGGTTGACTCCGAAGTTGGGAAGGGTAGTGAATTCCGATTGTTTTTTTTCAAAAAAACAGGGGCTGATTAAGCCCCTTATTTTTTATTTGTTGTCAGAGAATGGAACCATGGTGAGGAGGTTCATTAAATCATCGCTGATCATGGATTTTACTTCTTCTTTTGGCTTGCCTAGTTTAGACTCTAATCTGTTTAAAAGAATTTCTTCCCTGGTGAAATTAACTTTATTGTTAACCGGTCTTATATTTTTTATAGACTTTCTGAATTTTCTTCTGGCAAAAATGAATGATGCTTTAGCGCGATTCCTTCTCATAAGCTTTACTATTTAATGTTTAAAATATTTTAATTTTGACGTTTATCTTACATTTTCATAAAACTACAAAATTTAAATTTTAGAGTCAATTTTTAATGTTAAATGTGTGTAAAATGTTGATAAGCTGAAAAATGTTGATTTCTATTACATCTGATAATAACCTTAAAACTCCTATAGTTGTTTGCTATATTACATGTATGGTTTTTCAGGCCAGTAAAGGTTTTACATTTAAAACTTCCCACAGTTTATCCTCTGTCAACGGTTTGTCCATAAATGAAACGTTCTTAGCAAGGTATTTATGATATAAATGTTTGTCCTGCGCATTTATGCCATTTGATAGTATTATTATTTTTACCTTGTCTTTATTTTTTATGTTTTTGAGGTAGAAATATTCCAGAAATTCAAACCCATTCATAAAGGGCATGTACATGTCAAGTAAAATCAGCTCAGGTGCTTGTTTTGTTGTTTCAATAAAATTCTGGAGGACATTCAAAGCCTGCTCTCCGTTAACAGCTACTTTTACTTCTTCAGCAACCATCATTTTTTCAATGGTCTTAATGTTTAGGTGATTTGTGGTACTGTCATCATCAACTAAAAGTGCACAGTTGAATTTTTTCATAAACAGATATGGCTTTTTGTTATATGAAAAACCCACTTCATCAATTTTTTGTTTGTAAAATTCTTTTACTCCGGGCAAAAAAAAGCCTTAACTTTTCAAGGTTAAGGCTTTAACGAAAATTATAATTTATTTATTGAATGGAGATAAGCTCTACATCAAATATTAGTGCTGCATTAGGGCCGATTTTATTTCCAGAACCTCTTTCTCCATAGGCAAGGTGTGCAGGTATGTATAGTCTCCATTTTGATCCTACAGGCATCAGTTGAAGGGCTTCTATCCATCCTTGAATCACGCCATTTACGGGGAATGTAGCTGGCTGCCCTCTGTCTACCGAGCTGTCAAAGACGGTTCCGTCGATCAGTGTACCATGGTAATGTGTCGTAACGCGGTCGGTTGCTTTGGGTTTAGGACCCGTGCCTTCTTTAAGGATTTTATATTGCAAGCCGCTTGGCAAGGTTACAACACCATCTTTTTTCTTGTTTTCATCAAGAAACTTCTGTCCCTCTGCCAGGTTTTTTTCCAGTTTCCTTTTCTGCATGTCCTGCATGTAGGAAGTGATCAACTGGTTTGCCGCTTCAGGGCTCAAAACTAATTCACTGCTGTTAAAAACATCCTGAAATGCCTTGTTTAGCATTTCTACATTGATGTCGTCAAACCCTTGTTGCATTAGATTGGTACCTATGTTTACTCCAAGGCTATAGCTTAAAGAATCTTTCTGTGATTTTAAAATTTCCTCTTGTGTCATGGTTTGGGTAGTTTCTTTATTTTTTTTCTTTTTTTGCGCAAATACCACACTTGTACTGCATAACAGGATTGAAAGAGCTATTACTTTTATGTTCATTTTACTTCTTAAAAGGTTTAAAGATGGCGAAAATATATGTTTTGAATTAAAATATAAAGTTTTGCAGTGAATTTAATGCTTTTAACACACTAGGACTAAGCCAAGTTCCTGTACATGGAAAACACTGTGCCAAATAAACCGGTTACTTTATAAAGGATAATTTAAATATGCGAGATTTTCTGGATTTACTTGATAAGTGGGCAGCAAAGATGGCAAAGGCTGTAAGTCCGACAAAAGAAGAGAAAAACAAATCCACAATGTTGCCTGAAAATGTTGAAATAGAAGAGGAGGGGGATAGAATGTTTGAAGATGAAAGCTATAATGAGGAAGAGAATAAAGAGTGTAAACGCAAAGTTGTTCATTCAAAAAGTTATTTATTAGATAAAACCAGCCCATTAAACAGAAGTCCTTATAAGCGGAGTCATATTTATCGCAGGACTTTGTCCAAAAGAAGAAACGGTGGGTAATTTATTCTCTGGAGGATTTTGTGAATATTTCCGGGGAGGAGGGGGTTCTTCTTCGCCGGAATTAAAAATAGATCATTTTAACCTGCACTGTTTTCTTTTGATTAGCTTTTACTTCAAAGGATGATTCCTGAAAAGATGGTTTTTTGAGTTTCATACTGGTGTTATTGGAAATTCCATAACCTTCTTTTGGAATTCCGACCCAGTTGTAATCCATTTCTTCGTTGCCATTCTCATCATGCAGCAAACCGACGGCATAGTTTCCTGGCTTCAGATTTTTAAAGATGATGACAGCTTTTTTATCTTTAATTTCGGCTACCGCTTTCAGGTAAGGTACATCAAGAAACTTCTCAGAGTTATTAAATAAGCCTAAACGTACGTGTCCGATATTATTTCTAAGTCCGTTGACTTCGATTACCAGCTCTGATCCGGAAGTTGAATGCGTACCCTGGGTAGTGCTGCAAAAAAAAAGTAGTAACAGGAACAGGTGTTTTGTCATTTGCTTGTTTTGTTTTTCGGGTTATCGCTATTTTTGGGAATGTACACATAACGATATTGTGTATCATTTCCTGGGTTTTCTGATCTCAATTCAGGTTTATTATCTTCTTTCTTTTCTTTATCTGCTTGTGCAGAAGTTTCTTCCGGTTCATTTTCTTCAACTTTCCAGTAAGGGTTTTCGTCCTCCTTATTATCATCTTCCTTCATCCATTCATACTCGGGCTCTGTAGTTGGTATTTTATATTTTTTGAAATGAAAAGCCACTAAAATTCCGGCAAGTCCGCCCAGTAAGTGAGCCTCCCAGGAAATATGTATATTGAATGGAAATATTCCCCAGATAAGGCTGCCATAAAGAAACGTTACCAAAAGGGAAACTGCTATGGATGAACGGTCTTTTCTTAAAATGCCTCCTAAAAACAAAAAGGTTGCAAACCCATACAATATTCCACTGGCTCCTATATGATAGGCTTCCCGGGCAAAGCACCATAACCATATACCGGAAATGAGATAAATGTAAAGGTATATTTTATATGCCACTTCGTAATAAAAAAGCCGTATGCCTGTCGCTAATACAACTATTGGAATGGCATTTGATAAGAGATGGCCGGAATCTTTGTGGATCAGCGGCGAAGTTAGAATTCCTATCAGTCCCTTGAGATCTCTTGGAAATATGCCAAGTTTATAAAAGGAAAATGAGGTATGGGTATCTAATATATATACCAGTGATGCTACAATAATAAAGATAAGCCCTGGAAAGGTGTACTTAATAAGCTTATCTCGTTCTTTTTTCATAAAAGTATTATAAAATTAACAATGAGTTAAGGGATTTGTTTTTTGTAAGATGGCAAAAAAATGATAGACTGCCAGCGGAATTTATATTTTTGTGAAATGAACAAGACAATTGTGAGAATCGGGGGCGTGCCTGAACATTTTAATATGCCCTGGCACTTTGCCATAGATAATAAATTATTTGATAGAGAAGGTATAGAGGTACAATGGATTAATTTCCCTGGGGGTACCGGAGCTATGAATAAGGCATTGCGGGAAAATGAGATTGATGTGGCCGTTATTTTAACCGAGGGCATTGTTGCTGATATTAGTAAAGGCAACCCGTCTTCTTTGTTAAGTTTTTTTGTTACTTCTCCGCTGGTTTGGGGAATTCACGTACCTGCAAATTCGGATATTCATTCCATTGATGAAATCAGAGGTCGAAAGTATGCCATAAGCAGGTATGGTTCAGGTTCTCACCTAATGGCTTATGTAGATGCTGACCGGAGGGGATGGGAAACGGACAAGTTGCAGTTTGAATTGGTAGGAGATCTCACAGGTGCCAGAAAAGCACTGGCTAGTGGAGTGGCAGAAGTTTTCTTTTGGGAAAAGTTTACAACTAAGCCTTACGTAGATAATGGCGAATTCAGACGGGTAGGCGATTGTCCAACACCCTGGCCATGTTTTATGATAGCAGCACGAAATGCGTTCATAGAAAGTTCTTTTGATGGGCTGAAAGTTATGCTTAGTGTGGTTCGTAGTAGCGCAGCAAATCTTATGAGTGATCCTGAGGCGGCAGAAATAATTTCAGAAAAATATTCACTGGATGTAGAAGATGTAAAGGAATGGTTGGGAGCAACCAAATGGGCTGTAAGTCCGGAGGTTTCTATTAAAACCCTGGAAACAACCATTGATAAACTTGTTGAACTAAAGCTGATCGAGGAAAGAATGCCGGCAGAGCAGATATGCTCGGTTCTTTGCCGTTTGTTATGAGAATAAGGAGCTGCCGAAACATTCAGGCAGCTCCTTATTTGATTTTACAGTAAGATGATCAAAAGAATGATTGCCAAAAGCAAAGCACCACCGGAAATATAAATACCGGCTCCGCCACCCTGGGCTTTTAAGTCTTGCTTTATGCCTTTAATTTCTTTCCTGAGTTCTTTTTTTTCCTCTTTGGTAAGATCTGATTTATCAATCGCTTTAATTTCTTCCAGACGATCCATCAGATGTTCTTCCGTTCTTACTACCTCTGTTTTTTTAGGGTCATCACCCGGCACCCTTTCAGTGGCATTGGCTGTTATGCCTGACCAGGATGTCAGGACTGCCAGGGTTAAAATTTTAAAAGTCACTTTCTTCATATTCTCCACAGTTTTTTTAAAATAACCTCACAATGCCCGGATTGTTGAAAAGCCTTATATAAGCAGTATGGTTTGTAATATCGAATTAAATATTCCAAGGAGAAGGGCAAATAGGATAGCCCAAAAGTAGTTGGCCATTTTAAACCCTTTGACGAGCTTATCTACCAGTATGATTATAAGTACCGTGATGACAAAGCTCATTAAGCCTAACGTCAGCCAATTAATTGGGAGCGTAAGAATTCTGGCTACATATCCAATGGTTCCGTTGAGTGCGGCAATAAGAAATCCTGTCCAGATGGCATTGCCTACACTGGTTATGGACACACCCTTCAAAATTTTAGAGATAACCCACACCCCGGCTCCGTTTATCAGTACGATCAGTATAAAATTCATTTGCTTTATTATTAGGTTAAAAATTAATTTCAGGTTGAAAAAATATTCCTAAATCTTCGAATTATTAACCTTTTTATTTCTATAATTGTTAATTTCCTGTTTACCTTAATTAACGCATTGTAGAAGAAACGTAAAATTGCATTATGGCCGAAAGAGATGACCGGATGCCGGGGGGTATTCCTTATATTATCGGAAACGAACTTGCGGAGAGATTTAGTTTTTATGGAATGAAAGCCATTCTTACGGTTTTCATGACAGAATATCTTCTTGGAGGAGATGGAGAACTTTCTGTGATGTCGGAAAATGATTCAAAATTCTGGTTCCACACCTTTGTAATGGCTACCTATTTTTTTCCAATACTGGGAGCTCTATTATCTGATATTTTATGGGGCAAGTACCGCACCATCATTATCCTTTCTATTATTTATTGTTTTGGTCATCTCGCTTTGGCACTAGATGAGACCAGGTTGGGACTTTCTCTTGGCCTGACTATGATTGCTATAGGGTCTGGCGGTATAAAGCCTTGCGTATCAGCACATGTGGGAGATCAGTTTAGAGAAGCAAACAAGCATTTGCTGGAGAGGGTGTTTAGTTATTTTTATTTGGCCATAAACCTTGGTGCTGCGGTATCGACCATATTGACCCCCATTTTGCTTAATGAGTATGGCCCCAGTCTGGCCTTTGGTATTCCTGGTGCTCTTATGATCATAGCTACGCTGGTGTTCTGGATGGGAAGGAATGCA
>JBKBXU010000036.1:0-6201 GCA_046313675.1 Cytophagaceae bacterium | reverse complement strand
ATTCCTGCTGCTGGCATTATGAAATATAAGCGGGATGTTATAGACAGAAAAGGGTACAAGGCCATCTTAAAGCTCAGTGTTATTTACCTGTTTGTTGCGGTGTTCTGGTCTTTGTTTGACCAGACTGGGTCTTCCTGGATACTTCAGGCTAAGTCGGTATATGTTGTAAAAACCATAGATCTCAGGTTTTGGGTTTTTGATTTTGATTGGCTGCATTTTACCCTTCTGCCTTCGCAGGTGCAGGCCGCCAACCCCATTCTGATCCTTATATTTGTGCCGATTTTTACCTTTTTTATCTATCCTGCCATAAATCGGTTTTTCAAACTTAAGCCTTTGCGGAAGATAAGCATAGGGATGTTTATTGCCGCCATCTCGTTTGCAATTATTGCCTGGATGGAACAACAGATCACGGCACAGGTTCATATATCCATCCTTTGGCAGTTTCTTGCCTATGCGGTTTTGACTGCCGCAGAAGTTATGGTTTCCATTACGGCTTTGGAGTTTTCCTATACCCAGGCTCCCAATACCATGAAATCGCTTATTATGGGCTTTTATTTGCTGTCTGTGTCCCTTGGTAATTTTATTGCGGCTTTGGTTAACGGCCTTATTGAAAGGGAGGATGGAAGCCTCAGGCTGGAAGGGGCTGAATATTTCTGGTTTTTTACCATATTTATGCTTCTAACAGCCATTGGATTTATATTGGTAGCCGCAAACTATAAAGAGAAAACCTATATTCAGGGTAAGGACGATGACGACGATGAAGCAGATCCTATTATTTGGGAGAAGAGTTAGTGTTTTGAGCAAGCTGTTGAGCCTTTTGAGTTAAATGAATGGGGAAAATAAAACTGATTCTTGAGTAATGAATAAAAGCAAGGTACACTCAACAAATTATTTTTCAACTTTTATTGAAGTTGCCGAGGATTCTAAAGTAACCAGTGGTGAGAAGCCAAGATCAAAAGGGGAGCTGAAAACCGTGGCAGAATTGCAGTTTGAGCTAATTGTGGAGCATCCATATACCTTTACTTCAGATGAGATTTTCTTTAGGGTGTTTGCCATTCGGAATGATCTTGCCGAGAGTGAGATTGAACAAGCTCAAAAGGAGTTTTTCTCAAAAGGGCAACCTTGTTTCAGAGCTTCGCCACTAACAAAAAGATATGGTTTTGGTGTTCATTGTGATAGCAGAGGTAAGGTTGCTATTTATGGAATAGAGACGGAAAAGTACCAGGAGCTGGTAAGCGATCCCTCTATTAGAAAAGTGAAAGCTATGCGGAGTTCAAAAGCTTAGAATGAAAGGACTTAAAATAAAGAGGGCTGATTGGTTGATCCTTACATGGAGCTTTCTTGTGGTATATCAGTTAGCTTTACTTTGGAACAATCTTATTCCCGATTTCCGGAATAGTCATTTTATTACAGAAGGTTTAGTGTGTACCTGTCCGGATGCTAAAGTAGTAAAAGGAAAGGAGTATTTGATTTCCAATACTCCGGATAGTTTGAAAAAATTCAATCTTGATTATTCAGAGATTTATTTTACTCAAAGGCCTGGCTCTTTTTTAGATTATCAGGAATCAGGAAGGTACATCGTTTATGGAGAAATTATTGGTAAACGAAGAGTCAGCGATATGGATACATGGAATCCTTTAATAGCAGTAAAATCATTTAAAGAGGATGATATTTTCTTTGATAATTTATTAAGAACAATAATCATTCTGCAGATAATCGTACTTATTATAATAATCAAACAAAGGAAATTTCGTGTAAATGAGTGATAAAAAACAGGGCAAGCTTCTCAGTCTGCCCTGTTTTTATACCAGCTCTTATGGTTCAATGTTTATCTCCGGTCGTTTTTTCCTGGGTTTAAGTACCTTTTTTGCCTCAATTACTTTTTTGATCCCCAGCTAGTCCGAGCGTGTAATTTAAAGCTTTACGATTGTTTTTGCTGGTGCGAGCTTGTAGCTCGTACGATGAATGATACTTTCCGGGTTTTTTTATAAATAGGCTTGTTTTGGTATGTAAGTTGCACTTCATCGGATGCAAGGATGTTAATCATGGAGTTAGATAAAAAATAAAAAACTGGCGCGATGCTTTTAGCTCGGGCCTTTTTTATTTTTTGCAGGTCTGAACCAGGATGTTTAGGATTAAAGGATATACAGAAATTCGGAAGATGTGAGCTTTCCGGATTTCTGTTTTTATAGAGGTGATTTTACTTTGGAATACCTTTAAGCAGTTCTTTTAATTCTTTATCAGAGAGGTTTGCTTTTTCTGATTTATCGTAGATAGAAAGCAGGTACACAGTTTTTTCACTGATAACAAGATTAGTGATTACCCGCGCGCCTCCGGATTTCCCTTTTCCCTTGGAGGCAATGGAAAGGCGCATTTTGTAACAGTTGTTTCCAAGAGCTGTACCCAGTTCCGGATTTTCTTTAAGCTCCTGAACAAGGGTGAGCAGTTCATTTTTTAGGGAGATGTATTTTTTTGCAAGTTTTTTAGCCTGCCTTTCAAAAACATCAATGGTTTTAACACTATAGCTCATTTAAAAAATCTTCTGCATCCCTGGCTTTCTTTTTACCTTCCCTGATAAGCTTCATTTCTTCTACTGCTTCGCTAAGTTCTTCCATCATCTGGGCTTGAGGTTCTGTAAGCGGTTTTGCCTTTACATACCCGGAAAGGTTGTTAAGCAGCTCCAATACGAACCCTGCTTTACTGTCTTTTATGTCAAGTAATACTTTCATATCTATTAGCCTTTATATTAAAATTAAGCCCCTAATGCCTGCTTTGTTTTATGATATCCGATTGTAGTATCAATAAAGAAATAAATCTTTTATAATATCAAGATAGTTTTTTAACTTCCTTTAATCTGTTAAGTGTTACGCTGTCAACGTTTCAGTGCCGACCTGCTTTTCTAAATCGGACTACCAAAGCCTTTTTGCTTTTGGCATATGTTAAACGTACTCCAAAAGTCATATAAACATCACATTTATGAGTTAAATACTAATATTTAACAAAAGTAGGTGATAAAAAGGTCAAAAACAATTCAGAAACTCCAGCAGGTTGTTGGGTCTAAGAATCCTAAGAAAGAGCAGGTGGTTCAGGTGGATCGGAATCTACATCACTTGTGCCAATAATTAAAGTTTAACAGAAATTCCAGTACTGCTGGATTTTTTAATATATTAGCTTAGTTCGTGCTATTGGGAGATGTAATCGTGTTCTCATAAATCCTCGTTTTAATTCAAACTGGAGGGTTTTAAGAACGAAGAAATGGTACGAGCTACAAGCTCGCACCAGCCAGGCTAGCCCGAGCAAGTTATAAAGCTGTGAAAATAATTAGTGTTGGTGCGAGCTTTCAGCTCGTACCTTTAGTAAATTAAGAAATCCTGTCTCAGCTGGTTCAATGATATATAGACCTCAATTTTATAGATAGTGGAAATGAAATATCAAATAGTATTAATCACCCCGCTATTCCGGATGTTCCTGAAGACGGGGTAAAGTGATTAATAACGGGCTGTCGGGCTGTTCGTGATTTATAATCACGAACCCTTATCATAGGATTTTTAATCCGGCTTATTTAGATTTGTTTATGGGTTTTGCATATACTGTTAAAGACCAGCAAGCGGTTCACTTTGTTACATTTACAGTTCATAATTATAAATATTATATGGATTGCAAATCCAATGATAGGGCTTCGGAATTGCAAATTCCGAAGAGCTGTATATTAATTCCGGTTTAGATAAAAAATAAAAACTAGTTCGACTGTATTATATCATTTCCTTTGATTTCTATTAATGGACTGATGTGTAGTGAGTTAAGATCAAAAACCTAATATGCCAAATCTGTATAACCTCTGTTTTTCGGCATATACTATCAGTTCTTTATTCCGATTTTGAAGATATATCCTTGGGTAGAAAATTGCCTTATTGGATTTAGCTTGAAATAGAAGTGTTTTTGTCAGGCTGCCGTCACCTTCAACAGTTACCATAAATGTTGTGGCACTCTCGGGTTTTTTCATGACTTTAACTTTACTTAGATGTGCAATGTCCAGATTTTTAGGATGATCATTGAAAATAATCATAAATTTTTCATTTTCTTGCCTTAAAGCATATGAGGCAAATTCACTATCATAGGGTTTGTTTTTTTGTACCTTTGGGATCTGAGTCCACCAGACAACGTTTCCCTCGGAATCAATGCGTGAAACTAATATTTCGTTGTGGTAGTACATACTGGCTTCCGAAATGGTTTGCCATCTGCTGAAAGGCCTGCTGATATTAGGGACATGTGGAGTTCCCATGATGTCATGATTTTCATCATATTTTCGTTCTGAGAAAATTACTACCCCACCATCTTCCATGAGCCGGATATGGTCAAAGTAGAAATTCTTTAGCTCTATTCCTTTTCTGATAGATTTTTTTCGTTCAAAAAGGTTTATATAATTCTCATCAAATTCATTGAATTTTTTCACCTCAATTTTAGTGGTAGCGGGGTTAATTCTTGTAAAGGCTAATCCCTTAAATCCTCCTTTATCGTTGTCTGAAAAAAAGCCCGTAACTATTAAATTATCATTATGATCCATTTGTAGACCTGCTTCCAAAATGTTTAATTTATCATTCCCTAACTCATATTCTATAAATGCATCCATTTTCCAGTAATAGGAGAATATATTGAAGTAAAATCTGGGAAGGCCTTTCCTTCTATCCGTTCGGGTATTCTCCACCTTTATAAGCATGTGCATATTACCCTCTTTGTCAAAAATATAATCACTTAAGCTTACATATTCTCCCTTTTCAGGTAAAGACATGCTTTGGTGCCAAAGCATGTTAAAATCCAAATCCCAAACCGTAAAGGCCAGCCGCTCGTTTTTTTCTGCAAATGGCCGTACTTTAGTAACTATGATTTTGGTGTTGTCATCTGAAAGATAAATTTTAAAAGCATCATCGTTTAGAAATGTTGAAGATGGGCTTTCTATTATGCCTAATTCAAAAGTTTTTTTCTCTATACTTCCATCATTCTGAACAAAATTACAATAAGCAAACCTTTCCCTTGTAGCCCTGTTAAACACAGAATAAAACAACATTAATTTCCCTTCAACATAATATAAAGAACTAAAAAAGGCTTGTAGGTTTTCATCCTTTTTCACAGGAATTTCTAATTCCTTCGAGAATACAAGCTCCATGTTACTGTTGTACCTTTCCAGCCAGTAACTTGGTCTTAAGGTAAAGTCCGTTGTTTTTTTAATCAGAACATAAAAACCTGTTTCATCTTCTCCGATGAAATTGATTATGTTTTCCCTTGGGCCATACTTAAGATTTTCTCCCCAATTGATATTTTGACTCTGAATTTCAACACTTAAAAACAAGAATATAATAAAAAAAGCAAGGAATGTTTTGATAATCATTGTTTTTAGCGCTTATTATTGATTGTCCATACAAAAAACCACTTCTTCAACTGCACGCTTGTGCACGTGTGCTAATATAGACAAAAACTTTTTTTGCCTTTTATATATTTTGCAAATTTTTAAGAACAAGAGGTAACCCGATTTGTAATGCCCTTTTTAATGCAAAATCATAATGCCTGGTTGTAGCCTGTAACTACCTTCCCCAAAAAAATACCGGATGAATTGGTACGAGCTGTAAGCTTGTATCTGCGGTGCAAGCTTTTTTGTATCAAATATTTGTCTTTTACCCTGTGATCATTTACTTTTACTTTGCTAAACTTTTAAACTAATGGAACATACTCAAACAATTGACAAAGACATTAACCTTTCTTCCACAGGTCTTATTTTAACTAATGAAGCTATTGGATTTTTAAACACTGCTAGAAAATGGACTAAATTCCTTTCTATCCTAGGATTTATAGGGATTGGACTTTTGGTAGTTCTTGCTTTTACCATCGGCTCTATATTAAGCTCATTCGGTAATGCTATACCCATTCCCACAATGGCAATTACTGCTATCTATTTAGCTTTTGCTTTACTTTACTTTTTTCCGGTGCTGTATCTTTTTCAGTTCTCCTCTAGTATTGGGGATGGCATTAATGAAAATGATAGTGAAAAGCTGGCTATAGGATTTTCTAGATTAAAATCACACTTCAAATTTATCGGCATATTTTGCATTGTTATTTTATCTCTTTATGCATTGGTTTTTTTAGGTGGCTTAATGACAGCACTTGCCTCCTGATATAGATTGTAAATCTTACGTTTCCACTTTAAAA
>JBKBXU010000035.1:0-20645 GCA_046313675.1 Cytophagaceae bacterium | reverse complement strand
CCCGGAAAATTAAAGATTCATCAGTGGTATTGCCACTAAAAAGTATCTTAAAATAACTTGCTATATCATTTCGAAAAATTTCATTTAAGCGTAAACCTTCCTCATAAATGCTAAAGGTATCACCACCTGAATAATAGTATGTGTAGACTATTCCCATTAAAACCCCTGACATAAGCTTTAGTCCCAATGCAGGGAAAAAAAATTTCCGCAAAGGGTGTTCGGCTGACCTCTTCCGGATGAAAAATACCAGAATAGCTATCAGTGGAATATGTAAAAACCATGAAAGCAAGTTATCAGATTGTGATTAGAATTAATTTTCCCTGGTCATTAAGGTAATAACGAATTCCTTTAGCATATTCTTTTTATAAATGGGAGCATTTACTAAAGAAAGTTTTTTAAGGCCTGTTTGAAAGTAGAGGTTAATTTTTTCCTCTGTAACAGAACGGATATTTAATTTGTCATAAATATGTGTTACCGATTTAACCTTATCCTTTGATCCGGAACCACTCTCAAAGGATTTAAGGAGTAGTTTTTTAGTTTCTCCTCTTGATAATTCTAGTGCTTTGATATAAAGAAAGGTCTTTTTGTTTGCAGCAATGTCTCCTCCAACCATTTTTCCAAATTTCTTTTGGTCACCATAAACATCCAGGAGATCATCCATCAACTGAAACCCCATTCCAATATTCACCCCAAAAGCTTCCAGTTTGTCTGCATCTTCTTTACTAGCTCCGCCAATCAAAGCACCAATTCTCATGCTTAACCCAAGAAGGACGGCTGTTTTTAGTTTTATCATGTTCAGGTACTCTTCCTCAGAGACATTCGCCCTTTTTTCAAAGTTCATGTCCAATTGTTGTCCTTCACATACTTCTGCTGCACATTTATTAAAAAGCCGTAAGGTTTCAGGAAGCAGATCTTTTTCTACATCAAGCAAAAGATCATAGGCTTTTACCAGCATGACGTCTCCTGACAATATTGCTATGTTGTTGTTCCATTTTTCGTGCACCGTGACTTTATTCCTTCTGAGGGGTGCCTTATCCATGATATCATCATGCATCAATGTAAAGTTATGGAATACTTCTATGGCCAGCGCAGGTTTTAAAGCAACTGTATAGTTGTCCTGATAAAGGTAATTGGAAAATAAGGTAAGAAAAGGCCTCAGACGTTTTCCCCCAAGGCTTAAAATATAAGATATAGGATCGTACAATTCAGCCGGGGAGTTCCCGTATTTCCTCTTTGTAAGTTCTGAATTAATTAAATCCAGAACCCTGTTTTTCTCAAAAATCATATCAGGCTAATAATAGATCAATCGTCCTTTTTCCAAGGTCGGTTTTTTTAACCGTTACATTTACCTTGTCTCCCAAAGTAAACATCCTTTTATTCTTTTTACCAATAATCCGGTAGCTCTCAAGGTCAGCTTCATAATAATCATCTTCTAAATCACTGATTCTGACCATTCCTTCACACTTTGTTTCAACAATTTCTACAAATATACCATGTTCTATTACACCTGAAATAATTCCTTCATAAATTTTATCAGCTTCCATTTTCTGCATAAACTCCACCTGCTTGTATTTAATGGAGGCTCTTTCCGCATCAGAAGCTAACTTTTCCATTTCCGAAGAATGTTCACATTTTTCCTGATACAGGATTTTGTTAACAGACTTGCCATCCTGAAGATAATGTTCAAGGAGTCTGTGGGACATCATATCCGGATATCTTCGTATAGGAGAGGTAAAATGCGTATAGTGCTTATATGCTAAACCAAAGTGTATTTCAGGGTCTGTGCTATAGACGGCTTTGGACATAGTACGTATAGCAAGGCTTTGGAGCACGTTTTGTTCGGGTCGTCCTTCCAGGTCTTCCACCAATTGATTTAACTCGCTGGCAAGGGTTTTGTCTTTTAAATGAAGTTTGTGCCCGAACTTACCTGCAAAAACAGCAAATGCATTTAGCTTCTCCGGATCAGGGTGGTCATGGATCCTGAACACGTAGGTGTTCTTTTCTTTTCCTTTTTTCATAAAATGCACAAATTCTGCCACTTTACGATTGGCCAGAAGCATAAAGTCTTCTACAAGTTTATGCGCATCTTTTCTTACTTTAGGGACAACAGCCAGGGGGCTTCCATTTTCATCCAATTTGAATTTTACTTCAACGGTTTCAAAGGCAATCGCTCCCTTTCTAAAACGATCCTCCCGTAATTTCTTACCCAGTTCATTTAAAATAAATATTTCCTCTTTATATTCACCCTCTCCTGACTCTATAATCTCCTGCACATCTTCATAGGCGAATCTTTTGTCAGAATGAATGACGGTTTTCCCAAACCATTGGTTTATGACATTAGCATTTTCATCCAGCTCAAATACGGCAGAAAATGTAAGCTTGTCTTCATTTGGCCGTAACGAGCAAAGTTCATTGGATAATTTCTCCGGAAGCATCGGCACCACCCGATCTACAAGGTATACACTGGTAGCTCTTCGGTAGGCTTCCTTTTCAAGCAACGTATCCGGCCGCACATAATGTGTCACGTCGGCAATGTGAATACCGACTTCATAGTTGCCATTCTCAAGTTTCTGAACAGAAAGTGCATCATCGAAATCCTTTGCATCAAAAGGGTCAATGGTAAACGTTGTAATATTCCTAAAGTCCCTTCTTTTCTTGATTTCTTCTTCGGTAATGGCTTCAGGTATTCTCTCTGCATCTTTCACTACACTCTCGGGAAATTCATATGGCAGGCCAAATTCTATCATGATGGCATGCATTTCCACCTCATTAGTGCCCGCTTCACCCAATACAGAAACTACCTCTCCAACCGGGTTCTTATCTTTCTCAGGCCACTCAGTAAGTTTTACGATCACCTTATTTCCATTCTTGGCATCATTAATTTTATCGAGGGGAATAAAAATGTCGCAATGCATTTTCCGGCTATCTGGAACTACAAAAGCGAACCTTGGTGATATTTCTATGATCCCGACAAAAGTATCTCTTTTCCGCTCTATAATTTCAACCACTTCCCCTTCCAGTTTCCTGCCTTTTCTTGGGTCGCCTTCATAAATTTGTGCTTTCACAATGTCCCCATCCAAAGCCGAACGCATTTTGCTTCCGGCAATCCATATGTCACCCTCATCATTCTCCTGATTCAGAACATAACCAAAGCGGGGATTTACAAAATCTAGTTTTCCGGTAATATATCTTGCTACAGCAATTTTTTTATACGATCCGTCCTTTAGCCGTTGAAGCTTCTTTTCATTAACAAGCGCATCAAGGACTTGGGAAATCAAATCCTTATCATCCGCTCGCTTCAGATTTAGTTTTTTGGCAATCTGCTTTGTGGAAAGGCTTTTACTAGTATTGCTTCTAAAAAGGGATGCTACTTTTTGTTTGAAAAAATCAAACGCTTCATTATCATTCAGTTTCTTCTTTTTGCTCATGTACCTTCAAATTAAAAAATTTCTTCCTCTTCATCTGTGCTTTTCTAATGACATCAAGGTCTCCTTTTGGAATTGCAGCAATGAGTTTTTTAGTATACTCAGATTGTGGATTATAATAGATATCTTCTGAATATCCTATTTCCTCAATTTTGCCATTATTCATAACAATGATCCTATCAGCCATAAACTTTACCACAGAAAGATCATGCGATATAAAAATGCAGGTAAAGTTAAATTGTCCTTTTAGTTCATTAAGTAAGTTAAGTACTTGCGCCTGAACGGATACGTCCAGTGCAGACACCGATTCATCACAAATGATAAATTTAGGATTTAATGCCAATGCCCGGGCAATACAAATCCTTTGTCGCTGTCCTCCTGAAAATTCATGAGGATATCGTTCAAACTGTGCTGCAGTTAAACTTACAGTTTCAAGAAGCTCTATAGCACGTTTTTTCCGATGAAAATCACTTTCAAAAATCTTATTAACCCTCATGGGCTCCATTATGGCTTCGCCAATAGTTATTCTGGGATTTAATGAGGAATAAGGATCCTGAAAGATTATTTGCATATCTTTCCTCAACAACCTTAACTCTTTTGAGCTAATATTGTTAATGTTTCTTCCCTCAAAAATGATCTCCCCTTCGGTAGGTTCAACCAACCTCAGAATAGTCCTTCCAAGTGTGGTTTTACCACATCCGGACTCTCCAACAAGGCCAATAGTTTCACCGGGAAAAACATCAAATGTTACATCATCCACGGCTTTAACAAGGCTTTTAGATTTACCAAATAAGCCAGTTTTGACCGGAAAGTAGGTTTTTAAATTTCTTATCTGAAGTTGTGGAGGGTTTAATTTTAACGCTTCCTGACGTTCTTTGACCTCATCTTCGTCTATAAAGTTAAATAACAGGGCTTCACCTATGGAATTGTATTTGTTTGCAGCTTTCTCAATCAGGTTTCCATGAACATCCATTTCCATAAAGTCTGAAACAACCGGCAAAACTCTCAATTTAATATCCAGCCTCGGCCTGCAGGCCAGTAATCCTTTGGTATATGGGTGCTTGGGATCATTAAATATATCAAATGTGGTTCCCTGCTCAACAATTTTGCCATGATACATAACTATAACACGGTCAGCAATCTCAGCAATTACACCTAAATCATGGGTTATAAAAATAATGGACATATTATTTTCATCCCTTAACTGGCGCATTAGTTCCAAAATTCTTGATTGAACAGTTACATCCAGTGCGGTGGTAGGTTCATCTGCGATTAGAATGGAAGGATTGCAGGACATAGCCATAGCAATCATCACCCGTTGTTTTTGTCCTCCGGAAATTTCATGCGGATAAGAATCAAATATTTCTTCCGGACGAGGCAGTTCAACTTTATTGAAAAGTTCAATTGTTTGCTTATAAGCCTCTTTTTTCGAGATGTTTCTATGCAGGAGGATGGTTTCCATCACCTGATCTCCACAGGTATATACAGGATTCAGAGACGTCATGGGTTCCTGAAAGATCATGGATATTTCATTCCCTCTGATGCCGTGCATTTCTTTTTCAGAAACTTTGGACAAATCAACGAACCCTTTAGAAGGTGACTGAAAAAGCATTTCTCCACCGGCTATAAAGCCCGGAGGATTAGGAATAAGCCGCATCAGGGAAAGGGAGGTCACGGATTTACCGGAACCAGATTCTCCTACAATTCCAATCGTTTCACCCCTCCGAAGGTTGAAACTTACATTGTCAACAGCCTTAACAACAGTTTCTTCCGACCGAAAAAAAGTCTGCAGGCTGTTTACCTGTAGAATGTAATCCTCTTTTCTTTTTTCTTCACTCACGTGGGTATATGATTGGAATGTTTTCTTTAATTAACAATGGTAATATTGCTTTCGCAAATAAGCGGCAAATTATTTAATCTTAAATAAAGCTGTGCGGTGACAGCCACATCTTTACAACAATACTTTGAAATTCCCTCCAAATCGTTTTCCTCATAATATTTTCTGCCCACCAAACTTCCGTCCATGTCGTCCTTACTTCCGGGAATATCAAACAAGGCCGCAAGTAATTCAAGAGAGGTGTAATTTTTTCTATCACCAAATTTCCACATTTCCAGTGTGTCCAAATGATTTACCTCCCAGGGCTTTTTACATCCTATATTCAAAACCTCAGGAAGAGGCAAATTATTCACCAATAATCTTCTGCACAGGTATGGGAAATCAAATTCTTTTCCGTTATGTGCGCAAAGTTTCAACCTGTTCTTGTCAAATTTCTCACTTATTAATGTTGAAAACTCCTTAAGCAACTCTAACTCATTATGGCTCTTTAGTCCTTTAATCTTCAGTCCTATTTCTCCTGAAGGGTCTCTATAAAAGAACCCGATTCCTATGCTTATTATTTTACCAAACTCTGCATAAATGGCACCTTTCTCAAAAAAAAGCTCTTTTGGATCGGAAGAATCGTCAATATATGAAGCCTTCTTTAGCCATAAAGGCTTAAGCCGCTCATTAAGATTTTCATACGTTGGTACACAACATACGGTTTCAATATCCAGGAATAAGATATTTTTTATTTTATCATAAACCATACATATCAGGTATTATCAGCTATGTAGAATTCCTTCATGATTGAGACTAGGTATAAATATAAGATTTTCTTCTATGATTGTATCGGGCAGAAAAATAAATTTTTTATCAAATACCTGATCACCGATAAAATAGCTGATCCAGTATTCATTGTTAAGGTGAAAAACCGATGGATCTATAAGTTCTATTAAAACATGCTCTTCCGGCCCTAAATGACTAAAGTGATGCCTGAGAATTGAAGTTTCCTGTTTCTGCCCGTCCTTATATCCATACCCTTTGGAACTGACAAGTATATTGTTCAGCTCTACTGAGTTGGAATTTATAAGATGTGCATTCCAAACAATTTCATTGATCTCGGTAGTCTCCTTGGTAATGGCAACATACACATTTTCAACAGGAAGAAAGGGTATATCTTTTTTCATACTTAAAGAACAATTTCCATTTCAAATATATTCGTAATGTGCCTTAACAAAACTGCTTCAACCTCTGAAAGATTAACCTCATCATTGAGTTCTCTGGCTAAAGACGTAACCTTCTTATCAGAAATCCCACAGGGAACTATATAATTAAAATAATCTAAATCAGGATTTACATTAAATGCCAGGCCATGCATGGTCACCCACCTGCTGGCTTTAACACCCAGTGCACAGATTTTTCTGGCATTTATAGCATTTTCAGGCTCTATCCATACTCCTGTCAGGCCCGGTATTCTCCCGGCTTCAATACCAAAATCTTTTAATGTGAGAATAACTGCTTCTTCAAGATACCTGAGGTATTTATGAATATCTGTAAAAAAATTATCCAAGTCCAGTAAAGGATAAACCACTATTTGCCCCGGCCCATGATAGGTGATATCTCCACCTCTGTTAATTTCATAATAGGTAGCATTCTTCTCCTTCAAAAAATTATCACTAATAAGAAGGTGGTTCTTATCACCACTTTTCCCAAGGGTATAAACATGAGGATGCTGACAAAAAAGCAAATAATTCCCGGTGTTTTCACGCTCTTCCATAGCCAAAGAGCGGTTTTTAATTTTTTTTTCAATAATATTGTTAAATAAGCCGGTTTGGTAATCCCATGCTTCTTTATAATCAATAAGGCTTAGGTTTTTGTAAACTACTTTTTTATTCCCGGGATTCATTCTTAAAGATTCCTGTATAATCGCAAATTAAAAAGAGTTTTTAATAAAATATAATGGCCAGGCATAATATTACCGGAAAAATAGGCGAAGACCTTGCCGCAGATTTCCTCATTAGGCAAGGCTATGAGGTTATTACCAGAAACTACCGTTCCGGTCGGGGAGAAATTGATATAATTGCAACAAAAGACGGGGTTTTGGTCTTTATAGAAGTAAAAGTCAGAAAAAATATAAATTTCGGGTTTCCGGAAGAAACCGTAACTCCAAGAAAAGAGGAAATGATTCTGACAACAGCGGAAAATTATATATTTGACACCAATTGGGAAGGTGACATTCGCTTTGACATCCTTTCCATTGAAAAGAATAATAAGATTTTACATTTTGAAGATGCTTTTTAACATTGTGACGTAATGAAGTTATATCCATTAACATTTGAGCCCATTCTGAAGGATAAAATCTGGGGAGGTAAAAAACTAAAGGGCATGTATAATAAGGAATTTGACCCTCTACCCAATTGTGGAGAATCCTGGGAAATATCGGGTGTAGAAGGCAATGTTTCTAAAGTGAGCAATGGCCCCTTAAAAGGCCGTGAACTTTCCGGATTGATCGACTCCTATAAAGACAAATTAGTAGGTGCAGAAATTTATAAAAAATATAAAACGGAATTTCCGCTATTGATAAAATTTCTGGATGCCAATGATGACCTCTCCATCCAGGTTCACCCTGATGATCAACTGGCCTTACAAAAACATCGCTCGCTTGGTAAAACCGAAATGTGGTACATTCTACAAGCCGATGAAGGGGCACGCTTAAACACCGGTTTCAGCAAAGAGGTGAATAAAGCAGAATTTATTGAACACGTCAATAATAATACGCTGGACGAGATTCTAAACTTTGAAGAAGTAAAACCGGGAGATGTCTTTTTCCTGCCCGCAGGACGGATACATTACATTGGCAAAGGAATTTGCCTGGCAGAAATCCAGCAAACATCGGATATAACCTATAGGGTTTATGATTTTGACAGAACCGACGACAAAGGGAATAAACGAGAACTGCATTTGGAAGATGCTGTAGATGCAATGGATTTTAAAGTTAAGGCAGATTATAAAACCAATTATACTCCTGAAAAGAACAAGCCATCCGGCCTGGTAAAATGTCCGTATTTCACCAGCAACATTATTGATTCAGAACAAGCTATACATAGAAACTACGGGAATATAGATTCATTTGTGATATATATAGTTCTAGAAGGCAATTTAAAAATTCAGTATGACAGTGACACCCATTCATTCCGTAAAGGAGAAACTGTTTTGCTTCCGGCTGAGATAAAGAAAGTCTCTCTGAATCCCGGCCCTATGGTAAAGCTTTTGGAAGTTTATATAGATCAGAATTTAACCTCTATAGCATAAGGAGCATCTATGTTCTTTTGAATAAATAACTGAAGGGAATCTAAATCCATTGCCATGAGGCGGGCAAGTTCCTCATTTCTATAAAAAACACATCCTCCGTCCAAGTTTATGCGAAAACTCCCGGTAGACAATTGCTGCTGAGTTTTCTCAATTTCCTGAGGGGTATGTCCATGAATGATTCTTTTGTTGCGAGTCATTTGCGCATTTACCTCATACTCCCTGATCGTAAGCATGATTTTAGAATTGACAAAGGGATTTGTCGTAGTAAAATCAAATCCGGCATGCACCAGGAAAAAATGATCTGTTTCATAAAAATAGGGCAAACCATCCATCCAACGAATATATTTTTCAGGAATGTCAGACGGGGTATTCAAGCTAAAGCTCTGCAAAGTAAGACTTTTGGAGGGGTCCCTGTTGAACATTTTATTATCCTTCTTAATAGCATCAAGCAATTGCTGTTCATGATTACCCCTCAGAGCCCTAATCTTTATTTGGGATTCCTCTAGTCCAAAAATTGTATCAAGCACACCTTTACTATCCGGCCCTTTATTAATATAATCACCCAACAAGTAAAGCTCATCACCTGCTTTAAGGTTAATTTTATCTACTAAAGACCTAAAGGTCTTGCTACATCCATGTATATCACCTATTACAAATCTGCGCATAACAACAGTTTCAATTAAAGCTTCCTTTAACAATTATAAGATATTTTAAGTTTTAATTAAAAAGGATGTTGGTAATGGTGCGCTTGGTTTTTTCTTTTACATTTCTTTTTATCCTTCATTTAGCCGTAAAGGCTCAGCACGAGGCTTCACATGAACAGCCAGT
Organism: Cytophagaceae bacterium; assembly: GCA_046313675.1. Classification (GTDB taxonomy): domain Bacteria; phylum Bacteroidota; class Bacteroidia; order Cytophagales; family Cytophagaceae; genus JBKBXU01. The sequence continues at coordinate 11,261 of JBKBXU010000035.1, read as the reverse complement.
TCGCTCTTTGGCATTCAGTGTTGATGGTAAAGTTCTTATTTCAGGAGGAGATGATCAGGTAGTTCGATTGTGGAATACTGCTACCGGTCATATGATAAACTCTCTGAAACATCCATTTGAAGTAAAATCTTTGATTGTAAGCAAGAATGGCAGGTATATGCTTGCGGGAAATGGCAAACAAAACTACTTTTTATGGAATATAGAAAACGGAGATTTTTTAAAAGAAATTTCCGGATATGAAGTTCACGGCTTCACCCCTGATTCCCGACATGTAATCCTTTCAAATGCCAAAAAGAAAGACCAAAAATATTCTGTCTATTTTGGATTGATGGATATCAAAGACTCTTATTTTGGGATACAAAACATGTTTACTGATAACCGGGAAATAACCACAGAGAAGCTGGTTAAGAAAGCAAGAATTTCTTCTGATAGCAAAATCCTTATACTTTCAGATGGCAGTCGTGCAATCCGTGCAATGTATTTAAATAGCCAGAAAAACAGATCTTTTTACTTTGAAGAGGAGGTTAAAAGCTTTGCCCTTCATTCCAACGACACCTTGCTTATAGCAGGAAATTCTGATGAAGTATTCAATATACATACAGGGGAACTTGTCGTAAGGTTAGAAGAAAAATTACAGGCTGAAGAATTTATCTTCAGCAGTGATGGCAGCATCTTGTTTTCGCTCGAGTCTGATAACATAAAGCGTTTTAACTTGGGGAATGGGAAATTACAGGTTACTCATACCTTAAAGAATGCTATGCTCCTACAGGTTTCTCCCGACAGAAGCTTCTATGCCGTAGCAGACCACAACAATTCGGTTTATCTTTTTGACCCATTAGAAAATAGCGTAACGCAACGATTTGTAGCCTCTGAATTGGTTGAAGAAGGGGCATTCAGGCACTATGTAAGAGGAGCTCATTATCTAAATGAAGGGAATTATCAGGAGGCTATACGATATTTTTCCTCTTGCCTCGGGAAAACTGAAAAAGCAGATAAAGTTTTTTTGCTCAGAGGCCATGCATACATGGAAATGGGCGAAAGCGAAATGGCATTGCTGGATTATCTTAAAGACCAGGAAATGGTGCCTTACAGATCCAGTTTCTATCTGGCAAAAGCATTTGCCGACCTCAACCACACCGAGAAGGCTATAGCAGCACTGGATTCCAATCAAAAAAGTTTATACAAAAAAACATACAGGGAAATTCAAAATGACCCTCATCTGAAAAGGTTACTGCACAGCAAAGAATGGCAGAAAAAAACCTTTCACTTGAGCGAGGCTGAAAAACTGATCCAAAAAGGGGAGTATAAAGTAGAGCGGGGAGAAAAACTTGCCGGACTGGAATTGATTTCCCGTGCAATTCGGCTTGAGCCGGAACGAGCCGAGTGGTACTATAAAAGAGCAAAGGTACATATGAGGCTTAATGAGACCCACAAAGCACGTATGGATTATAAGAAAATGTTTGATGCGGATTCAACCAGAAAAGCTGAATATTATATTGGTACAGCCAGAAGTTATTGTAAGGACAGGGAGAACAGAAAATGTATTTATAACATCAAAAAAGCTATAGAAGCCGATGTGTCTCTATATAATAATATACTGGACATCGTTGAAATAGAGCTCTCCAGCTTTCAAAGAAAAGAAGCTTTGCGATTAGTAAATAAATATATAGAAATAATACCTGACGACCCGCATGCCTATTATCTGCGTTCCGGAATGCAAAGTGAAACTTTACATATAAAGGATGACCTTGAAAAAGCGATTCAGTTATATAAAGAGCAGGGCAAGCAAATTCCTAAAGAAGTTATGGATGTGTATAATACGGTGAAGTAAATGGACTTTATGGCTCTCATTTGCATTAAGAATCAGTGGAGAATTGATTGTATTGCATTGGGCTTCATATCTTTATAACAAGAAAGATTTGCAATTTAACATTTAAATTTACCTCACCACCTGCACCCATCCTTTGTATTCCTCCCCGATTAACAATTATTTATTTCGATTATAGTCGAAGGTTTTGTTATATTTGATAAAAAATTCGATTATGATAGAAAGAAGTAGATACATAAAAAAACTAATGCCTTTTATTAACAAACCTATTATTAAAGTAATTACAGGTATCAGGCGTTGTGGGAAAAGCACTTTACTGCAACAAATAATTCAAATCCTGCAGTCAAACAAGATTCCCCCACAACAAATTATTTATATAAACAAAGAATTGGTAGAGTTCGATGAAATTAAAACTTATCGGGATTTACACAATTTTATTCAAGAAAAAAAACAAGGCAAATTCATCAAATATTATCTATTTATTGATGAAGTACAGGAAATCGAATATTGGGAGAAAGCCATCAATTCTTTGTTAGCAGAGCAAAATTACGATATTTATATTACTGGTTCCAACGCCCGATTACTCTCCTCAGAATTAGCCTCATTGTTATCCGGAAGATACGTCGAGTTTAAAATGCACACATTAGTTTATGCCGAATTTAAAGAATTTATTCAGCATAAACATTTGAAGACGGGAGAAAGCGATTTTGAATTGTTTAAAAAATATGGAGGCTTTCCGGGTATCCATCACATGGATTTAGACGATATAGTGATACGGCAATATTTGCAATCCATCTATAATAGTGTACTACTAAAAGACGTAATTGTACGTAATCAAATCCGGGATGCTGCGATGCTGGATGTAATCAGTAGATACCTGATTGATAATTGCGGAAACATTACCAGCGCAAAAGGAATAAGCGATTTTATGAAATCCCAAAATCGTAAAGTTTCCGTAGATACCGTCCTAAACTACATTCGCTTCAGTTGTGATGCCCTTTTGTTTGAAAAAGTACTGCGTTTTGATTTAAAGGGAAAACGGTTGTTGGAAACGTATGAAAAATACTACATGGCCGATATCGGCTTTAGATATGCTACGCTGGGTTACACACCACAGGCAATTTCCGGACAATTGGAAAACATTATTTACTTGGAACTACAGGCCAGAGATTATACCGTTACCATAGGTAAGGTCGAGGATATGGAAATAGATTTTATAGCCACAAAAGGAAGTGAAAAACTCTATATTCAAGTGTGCTCAAATTTAACCGGTGATAAAGTAATAGAACGTGAATATCGGTCTTTAGAAATGATAACAGATCATTTTCCAAAGTATGTTTTATCCTTAGACAAAGGATTTGAAACATCCAAAAGCGGGATTAAATGGATGAATATAGAAGATTTTTTGCTTCAGGAGAATTGGTAAAAAATTAAATACAACCTGGTTAATTCTTATTGCATAGATATATGAGAGTGAACGTCGAAAGGGTTCAAATCCCTAACAGCGTTATTATTCAAAAAGGAAACCCCAACTGCAAAGTCACCAACCGCTCTTCCTCAGAAATAGTATAGGCGCCTGAAACAATAATACGGTTCTAAAAATTTAACCAGGCCCCACCACCATAGCCGAAATGCCAAAGGGAATATTATTATCCGTAGTTTCGAAGGCACTACGGATGGTGAGAGATGAAGAGTTTCTGGAAAGACTTCATTAAATGTGAGATGTGTTAACATGGGTGCTCCTGGAGACTCTTCGGCAAAAAAACCAATTGACAAATGCCTATTTTGCAATACTTATATTGCAAAATAAAATAAATATTGCAATATTTACTTTACAATGGAGAAATTACTTATAACTACTAAGCAAAAGGCACATTCTGTACCAACTTCCTTTATCCGTCCGGTTTTAAATAAAATAAACTGGAACAATCGACTTATTATCATGACTGGAGCAAGAGGAGTGGGCAAAACAACTTTGCTCTTGCAGTACATTAATATAAAACTACCTTATTTAGAAGACAAAGTTCTCTTTATTACCTTAGATGATATCTATTTTTCAAAGAATAATTTATTGGAACTTGCTGAGCAATTTGTTCAGTTTGGAGGTGAATACTTAATTGTAGATGAAGTCCATAAATACCCGGGGTGGTCCAGAGAAATAAAAAATATTTACGATACGTTTCCTGAATTAAAAATCGTAGTAACCGGTTCCTCAACTTTAGAGATTTATAAGGGTGAGGGAGACTTAAGCAGAAGAGCAAGAATATACCATCTTCAGGGGCTTTCATTGCGTGAATATTTGGAGTATGAATACAAGCTTCTTATTTCGAGCATAACATTGGAAGAAATCTTAAACAGCAAAAATACAATCTCTTTGGATTTAAGTTCTACATTCAAACCAATGAAAGTATATAACGAATATCTTAAAGAAGGCTACTATCCTTTTTATAAAGAAGATAAGGAGGGTTATGGGACTCGACTTCTTCAAACGCTCAATGTAATCTTTGAAAACGATTTATCTGCGGTATACAACATTGATTATACCGCTTCAACAAAACTTAAAAAGTTGCTTTCAATAATTGCCTCCTTGGTACCTTTTAAACCGAACATCTCTAAACTAAGCCAACAACTGGATGTGTCAAGAGAAACCCTTATGAGATATCTGTATTTTTTACAAAAAGCCGACGTGATTAGAGTTTTAAATGCTAAGACAGGAGGAATAAGTCTATTAAACAAGCCAGAAAAAGTGTATCTTAACAATACTAACCTATCGTATGCTTTGTCTGAATTTCAACAATGTCCCAATACAGGCAATTTACGAGAAACCTTTTTTCTTAATCAAATCAGCTACAAACATCTTGTGCAATATTCAGAGAAAGGAGATTTTGTAGTTGACCAAACAATGACTTTTGAAGTTGGCGGCAAAAACAAAACAAGTAAACAGATTATGAATGTAGAGAATTCATGGATAGTGGCAGATAATTTAGAAGTGGGTTCCGGAAATAAGATACCCTTATGGTTGTTTGGTTTGTTATATTGATGGAAACGTCCCGGATTTTAATCCTAGGTGAAGATTCCTTTTGCATTTTCCCTGCAATTGCCTTCGCTAAATTCAGGGAAAAAATTACAACCTTCGATTATACCGGAAGATTGTCGATTAGTAAATATCTATTTCGATTATAGTCGAAGGTTTTATTGACCATTTTCTCCCGCATAACTATTATTGTTGCATGGATATAGGTGACTCGTGAACGCCGAAAGGGTTCAAATCCCTTTCAGCGTTATTATTCAAAAAGGAAACCCCAATTGCATAGTCACCAACCGCTCTTCCTCAGAAATAGTATAGGCGCCTGAAACAATAATACGGTTATAAAAATTTAACCAGGCACCACCTCCATAACCGAAATGCCAGGAAGTATCGTGAGCGTAATTTCCCCAGGCTCTTCCAAGATCGCTGTGAGCGGAAATACCGGCCATAACAGGAACATATGCCAGACGGAATCGAACCACTTGGCTTCGTATTTCTGTGTTCTGATAAAATATATTTGCTCCCAAAAACCTGGTTCTTCTGAAGCCTCGCAGGTTTTCTGCCTGCCCCAGTGCATTGGCCTGATAAAATTCAAATTCTCCACCGGTAGCAGCTGCGCCCGTCCGGCTAGCCAGGGTCAATTGAAAAGGTATGTTAGGGCTTATATAAAATGTAAAGTCGGATGAATAACGTTGAAAAAACCCATTCAGGCCATGAAGGTTTTTATTAAAAATGGCATTTCCTCGCAATATTATACCCCGGGTAGGATTATGATTTTGGTCGCGGGTTCCCACTTCGAAAAAATATCTTAATCCGGCATGAAACACTGTTTCCTCTATGGGCTCTCCAGAAATTCTATCCGGAGGACCCTCAGGCAAATGAAAAAATTCTGCATGAACACCTAAGCCTGTTCGGAGAAATGAATAAGGTTGACGGTAGAAATAGGAATATGCCTTTAAATGATCCATAAAAAGGCTTTGATAGCTTCCATCTGGTTGGAATACATTCATAAAATAGGGCAGGAACAAGGATACCGTATTGCCCCAATGATTATTTCCCACAATGTTTCTATGGTCGCCCACATAAGAAAAGTGGTTTGATCCTGTCAGAAAGGCCCGTCCTACCGAAATGCGATGGCGGGATTTATAGGGGTTTCTTCGAAATCCATAGCTGGTATGGGTTCCTCCAAGGTATAGAAACAAGCCATCATCGATGTTGTAATGCATATCCGAATACGGCTGCCGCTGATTTTCAAAATAGCTGACCATATCCGGAGAATATACCCTCTCATCATAACTTAAACGTAAGCGGGTATCCGGGCCTTTTTCAATGGTATTTCCTTCCGCGAGATCATAAATCTGTACAGCACCTCTGCCAAGGGATGAGCTGTCATAGTAGGTATCATGCCCGTTTCCTCCTATTAGTCTAAGTATCGGGCCTCGATTGGCTGTTCCGGTTACCTGAATCACATCCGATCCGCCCATGCTATACACCCGGATCTCATTAGTCTTTGCCGTAAAATAAATTCTATGGGAAATCACTTCCGCAGGTTCCAGGTCTTCGTCTAAGCGGGTAACCCTGACTTCTGTTCTGATATTATCCACCCGATGAATTTCAAACAGTTCACTTTCGTCTGTCCCATATAAATCCACGTAGTTTACCACCCTTAGATAATACCTTCGTCCTACATCTATGAGCGTCTCCCTTCTGTTTTTAAGCTTGGCAAACAACTCTTCCTTATGGGATGAGGAAATTTCTTCAGGAAAAGTATTTAAACCTTCTTGTATTTCCTGATCTGATAATTGATTCTGGATTTGCCGCAGTACACTTTCCCACTGGCTCCATTCTGTAAAAGAAAGCAGTCGGCGATCCATTGGATTGGCGATACGGTTAAGATTCCAGGCATTTCTATAGTCTTTGTCAAAATTTTCTATTTCTGCCAATCCCCAGGATCTGTGACTAAGCCAGGCAACTATGCCTATTGAATTATAGAACGCATGCTCCCTGTTTATAGCCACCGGCCTGAAAATGGTTCGCCCATCTTTTTTAAATCCTGCCCAGCGATAGCTGTCTTCATCCCTGTTCCAATCTCCCAACAACATGTCTAAAAGGCGACTTTTAAGATACTCCATGGTATCGATCTGGTGTGTGTAATCCCGCTCTAAAAGATCAAGCAGACGGGTATATCCAATGAGAGTTTCCGCTCCTCCCAGATATTCTTTTTCAGGATGTTCTCCTGTAGCCTGCTCCCTAAAGAATCCTGTCTGATTACCGAATTCTTCACGAAAAGGCCCAAGGCAATCATCATCCGGCATCTTACGGAGTGTTGATTTTGTATGCAAAAGCTGCAAAACAGATGAATAGTATTCCGCAGAAAGAGTGGCAAAGGGGTGCTGCCCCGTAATGCGTGAACGTTGAGAATAACGTAAATCCATCCACTGTGAAGCAGAGGGGTCAGTAACAATTTTTTGGGTGAGGTCAAACAAAAAATTCTCTTCATTTATGTTCATCAGGCGCAGTGACAAGCCCGGATCAAACGTTCGACCAATAGGCAGTAAGCCACCTTCCTGTTCTCTGAGATCCATTAATGGAATGTTGACCCTTTCCCTCCACAAAGTATGATATGCATTCTTCAACAACCATCGGTTTTGAGGAATTTTTTTCGCATCCTCCACTATGGTAGTACTCACCATGCTATCAGCATACGCAACGGCAGGAAGTGTGCAATATAAAGGTGGGATGTCTTCTCTTAATGTATACAATGTAGTGCCAAAAACCATTTTCTGCTTTTGCTCATTGTCTTTAGGAACGAAGTATTCCGCATGTGTTTCCCCATTTGAATAATAGCGGATTCTGCAGAAACCCTTTTCCTTATATGTGAATGAAGCACCTCTACCGCCTCTGACATGATCGGTCTTACTTCCTGAACCGCTTATAATGTGTGAAAGATTACCCAGCCGATGAAACTGAAGATTGTGATCATGCCCCGCTACAAAGGTTACATTAGGCCGGTCTCCAATGCTTAACAAAAGACTGTTTACATACTCCTGGTATCTGTAGTGGGCAATATCCTGAGCAGTACCACCAAATGAACGGTATAGCGGATATAAAGAACCTATTAAGGGCATGGGTATATACAACTTTCTTCTGACGAGTGTAAGGGGAAAAAGATGATCTTTAAGATTAAAATATCCGCCATGATTTCCATTACTCACCAATGGATGATGAGCGGCAATAACAATATGCTCATTGGAATATTTATTCAGAAGATCCTCCAGGCGGATCAGAAAATCGTTTTCATTTCTTGCCGGGCAATCCCCGCAGTTACCGTAGGGTTTGAGATGTTCATGAAGCCACCACTGAGAATCAATAGCAATTAAAATCGTGTTTTCTGACAGCCTTACAGGATAAGGGCCGGGACAACCATCCCCTGGAATAAAAACATTTCGTTTGCCAAGATACTGTTCTATAAATTGTTCCTGTCTGAGTATGGCAGCAAACCCTCCTTCACCCATATAGTCCCAATCATGATTTCCTGAAACAAAAAACGGACGCCCCTTATAGTTCTCCAGGATTAACAACTGCTCCGTGAGGCGCTGTTCCGCCTGTTCCCGATTCGATGCACCTTCAGCCGGCAGCCCTCTCCGGTATATATTATCCCCAAGAAAAATAACACTGCTATTTGAATCTCCCTCAAGATGCTGCCGAAGCAATTGCAGTACAGGCTCCTGCTGCCCTAACTGGGGCTCTCCTGCATCTCCAATCAGATAAATCGAATGAAAAACTTCAGCATCAGGGGTTATTAGTTCCCTATTTTGTTCACTTCGGTGTATCCATGGCTTATAAGAGCAGGCTGATAAATAAAAAGAAAAAACAACTACTAAAAATCGGATCATCTGATGAAAAAAATAGTCAAACCTGATTAGTTATAACAAGAATTAAGGAGTTTGGTTATTAGATAGAATAGTAAGACTAAATAAATTTTTTACAAATGAGTTTTTCCCAAGACGGTAAACTTTTTGATGAAGTTAATGCGTACGTTTTTGACCTGTATAAAAATCACCTGTCTCAGGACTTTGTTTTTCATAACTACCAACACACACTAGAGACGGTAGAAGCATGCAAGAAACTATTAAAAGGCTATGAAGTATCTGAAAGTGATGTGGAGATTTTAATACTTGCGGCCTGGTTTCATGATACCGGATACATTCATGATTATAAAAAACATGAACAGAAAAGCTTTGAACTTGCTGAGAACTACTTAAAAGAACGAAACTATCCGAAAGAAAAACTAGCTCGCATACTGACACTTATAGCAGCCACTGAGAGAGGAAAAGAGCCGGAAAATCTTCTAAGCGAAATACTGGTAGATGCCGATCTTAGTAATGTAGGGAGTACAACCTTTTTCAGTAAGTCAGATCTTCTTAGAGCCGAATGGGAAAATTTAGGAATTGTATCCTGTGACGATGTAGAGTGGGAAAAGTCCCAGCTAACTTTCCTGTCTTCTGTGCATTTTCATACGCAATATGCCCAGGAATTATATGGCTCTCAGCTCACCTTAAATATTCAGGAGCAAAGACAGAAGCTTCAGAAACTGGAAAAAAAGCAGGGAAAAGAACTTGAAGATAAGGACCGGATTAAAGCTCAGCCCAAACGTGGTATAGAAACCATGTTCCGAAGTGTATATCGCAACCACATCAATCTTAGCTCAATTGCCGACAACAAAGCCAATATGATGATTAGCATCAACTCACTGATTATTTCCATTACACTTACCATCGTAGGAGCAAAGTTTTCCATATTCGGAGCCAGTTTCAGCGAAGACCAAAAGGTAATATTTCCTATTATTTGCTTATTGCTCACCAGTTTAACAGCCATTATATTTGCCATACTTTCGGCAAAACCAAAAGTTACATCAAATGTCAGGTCATTAGATGAGCTCTACCAAACTAAAAGCAGCATTCTGTTTTTTGGAAATTTTACCAATGTTAGCCTGCCTGAATTTGAAGAAGAAATGATAGGCCTGATGCGGAGTGAGGATAAACTCTATGGCAACATGATCAAGGATTTGTATTTCCTTGGAAAGGTTCTAAAAAAGAAATATCGTTTATTAAGTTTATCTTATCTCTCCTTCATGATTGGGCTGATTATTACTGTTGTTGTAGCTATATATGTGGTTATTCAGATCCGGAGAATTTTACCTACATAACGGCTAACGACACACAATATCGTATTCAGGAAGTAGGCTCCTGAGAGGAGTAAGCGGAAAATATTTATAATGCACTGTACCAAGGTGATCGTACTTTTTACGTCCAGAATGCTGACTGGACCAGGAGAATGCCTTTTTGATACCTTCTTTATTCTGAGTCTGAAGATACTGCTCCGTCATAAGAAGGTACTCTTTGATTTTAATATTATTTTTTAAAATTCTATGCGCCAGTACCAAATCAGGGCCTAAGAGCTTTGGTATACCCTTGATGTCGGTGGTAATAATTTCTCCATAATGGACAATGATCTTTAGTGTCAGATTCTTGGCTGTTGCAAGGAGGGTATCCTGCTGCTCCATTTCATAAAGGGCCTTCTGAAAATCCAGAAACGTCTTTTTTACCTGACATTCGATGGTGTGTATATCCGGAGGAGGGCCTAATTGATAAAAGACCACGGCATCACCTTCAATTTCACCAATTTTTAACTGCAGAATATTCGAATCAATTAAGACTTCAAGAAGTTTATGAATGAGCACTTTGCTGTCGCTCAGGCGGGTATTGTGCAGAAATTTAGTATAACCACTTATATCAGGAATGAATAAAAGTGCGGGTTTGACTTTGTGTATCTCTTCAACATCCTCAAGGCGCTCCATTTGGTATATTATAACTTTATATAATAACCTAACTAGCCTAAATATGTTAAAGAGGGGCAATTTTAAGGGCTAACCACTTCAAGTTCAGCTACTCCTCTGATTCAAATTTATAACCTATTCCTTTTACTGTATTAATATAACTCTCGCCAATCTTTTCACGAATCTTCCGGATATGTACATCAACCGTCCTTGAAACCACACATACATCTGTTCCCCAAACTCTTTTCAACAAATCATCCCTGTTAAAGATTTTATTGGGATTCTGGCATAAAAAATAGAGTAGTTCAAATTCTTTTTTAGCCAGAATTACCTTCTCTTTATCTTTAAGCACGGTAAAACTTTCCCTGTCAATTGTTAGGTTTTTAATGCTTATTAACGTATCCTTCCTAGTTGGGTTATTTTCCCGATTTATATAAGAGGAAATCCTGCTCATAAGCGCGCGTGGCTTAACAGGTTTAATGATATAATCATTCGCTCCTGCTTCAAAAGCCGCTATTTCAGAATATTCTTCTCCTCTGGATGTTAGAAAAATAATGACAACATCT
>JBKBXU010000034.1:0-20699 GCA_046313675.1 Cytophagaceae bacterium | reverse complement strand
CCAGATTGGATACATGATTATGGGATTGGCTATTTACACCCCATTGGCACTGGCAGGAGCGGTTATTTATATAGCGCATAACATTATAGCAAAAACAAACCTATTCCTCATCAGTGGATTGATATACCGATTAAAAGGAAGTTATGAATTAAAGAAACTTGGCGGTTTATTTAAACTTCATCCTTTTTTGGGAGTTCTGTTTTTAATTTCCGGATTATCTCTGGCCGGTATACCGCCCCTTTCCGGATTCTGGTCCAAATTTACCCTGGCAAAGGCAGGTTTTGAAGCGGGCCAATATGCCATAATATTCATCTCACTGGGCGTGGGATTATTAACCCTGTTTTCAATGACCAAAATCTGGAATGAAGCTTTCTGGAAAGAGGAACCGAAAAACTATGAAGCCGGAATAGTCAATGTGGGCATTCCCGCATTAAATCGATTATATTTCTTTAAGTTGTTTACAAGAAGCAATATGTTTCTACTGATACCGATCATGCTGTTTGCTGTAATAATATTATGGATAGGTTTTTTCCCTGCTTTTTTCTTTGATATTGCTTATCGTGCAGGCGAACAGCTTATGCATCCGGAGGAATACATTAATGCGGTACTAAACTAAAAAGTATGAGATTACTGCTAACAAACCTATTACTAACGCTCGTGTGGCTGATTCTTACCGGAAGGTTCGATCAGACTAATTTTTTCTTTGGCTTTGCATTAAGTTACCTGATATTATGGCTTGTCCTGAGAAATCAAACAGATTCAAAATATTTCAACAAAATACCAAAATCCTTTCATTTTTTACTCTACTTTGTATACCAGTTATTTAAAGCTAATATGAAAGTGGCGTACGATATTCTTACCGTAAGGCATCATATGCATCCGGGCATCCTGGCAATTCCATTGGAAGCCAAATCAAATCTTGAGATTACCTTACTGGCAAATTTCATAACCCTTACTCCCGGAACCCTAAGCCTGGACATCTCGACCGACAGGAAAATCATTTACATTCATTTTATGTATATAAAAAATGAAGAAGATGCCAGACAGGGAATAAAGGAATTTGAAACCAAAATTTTAGACCTCATAAGATGATAGAAACCGTTATTAATTATGGTATTCTACCCATATTAAGCATTTCCATAGTATTGGTTTTTGTACGGGTAGCCATAGGGCCAAGTCTTCCTGACCGGGTAATAGCCCTGGATCTATTGGTCACCATCAGTATTGGGATGATCTCCGCTTATGCTATCCTTCAAAACAAATTTGTATTTATCGATGTAGCACTTATACTTGCTTTATTGGCCTTCCTTGGCACAGTAGCATTTGCTTATTATTACGAAAAGAGAGGAAAACAATGAAAGATATTATCGTATTGATCTTATTGATCTTCGGAACACTACTAATACTTCTTGCAGGTATTGGCATGATACGTATGCCTGACCTATATATGAGAATGTCGGCTACCACTAAAGCTGCAACCTTAGGAGTAGGCGCTATGCTACTGGCAGTAGCAATACATTTTCAGGACACCAGTGTAACGGCTAGAAGTTTTACGGCCATCATATTTTTATTCCTAACCGCTCCGGTAGCAGCACACGTTCTCGGACGGGTTGCCTATTTTATTGGAATCCCTATGTGGAAAAAAAGTAAAGTGGATGAACTAAAGGGTAAATACAATTATTTTTCCCATATTCTAACAAGTGAGGATAAGGATGAAATCCATAAAAAAGAAGAATAGATATAGCATAAAAAAAGCGTCGAATTTCTCCAGACGCCTAACCACTTTTTACTAAACCTAAGAAAAGGTTAATCAATCAATACGCTTAAGCCTTTAATTACTGCTCCTAATCGAATTGCTTCGAGCGCTCTTGTTTCTGAACTTCCATGCCTCATAAGGCTTTCCTCGTAAGAATTAACGCATGATTCGCACCTCATTCAATGAATTGCCATTTTTATATGTCCAAGGGGTTGAATAAATTTGATATATAACAAATGTGCGGCAAAATTTTTCATAATTAAAATTGATAATTTTCATTAAGAAATAGATAACCTCTATATTTACACCATGACCTTATCACAACTTGAATATGTGCTTGCGGTAGACAAGCACAGGCATTTTGTAAATGCAGCAGAAGCCTGTTTTGTAACTCAGCCTACACTTAGTATGCAAATCCATAAATTAGAAGAAGAGCTGGGGATTCTGATATTTGACCGAAGCAAACACCCTGTTATTCCAACACCTGAAGGAGCCATCGTAATAAAACATGCCAAACAAATGATTTATGAGGCTAATTTATTAAAAGATGAATTAATGAATGCCAAAGGAGTCATCGAAGGAGATCTAAAACTGGGAATTATACCTACGGTCGCTCCATACCTCATACCCTTATTCGTCAATTCCATTACGAGAGATTATCCGGGAATTATATTAATCATAGAGGAATTAACTACTGAAACCATCCTCCAGCGTCTCAGGAATGACATGCTGGATGCCGCGATCCTGGCCACCCCCTTTTCGGATAGCAGTATTCAGGTAATCCCTTTATATTACGAGCCGTTTGTTGTTTATATGACAGCAAGCAACCCTTTATATTCAAAGAAAATCCTTAATTCCAAGGATATTAGCCAAAGCAGGGACATCCTTGTGTTACATGAAGGCCATTGTATGCAGGAACAGGTAAACATGTTTTGTAAAAAAGAAGCACAAAACCGTTCGGGAATTGTTTACGAAGCAGGCAGTATAGAGACTTTAAGAAAAATGGTGGACATACGGGGTGGCATTACCTTTCTTCCAGAGCTTGCAGTCTTTGATTTAGCAGAGGAAAGAATGCATCAAATACGATACTTTCAGGATCCCCAGCCGGCTCGTGAGATAAGTTTGATCACACATAGAAGTTTTATTAAGAAAAACTTGCTGGAAGTCCTTTCCACGGTAATAAAAGATTCTGTGCCTGAAAGAATGTTAAAGAAAACCAATAAGGAGATAATTCAACTACAGATGAGGCAATAAGTCTGTAAGCAACAAAGGCCGTCCAGAGGACAGCCTTTCGTTAGAATACAGGTTTCTAATTATTTTAAAGAAGCAACCACTGCGCCAAAAGCTGCAGGATCATTCATTGCCAGGTCAGCAAGAACTTTTCTATTTAGGTTAACTTCTGATTTACTAAGCTTACCCATGAATTCTGAATAAGACATGCCGTGTTCTCTTACAGCAGCATTGATCCTTTGAATCCAAAGAGCTCTAAATTCTCTTTTCTTTTGCTTACGATCTCTGTAAGCATACACCATACCTTTTTCAACAGCATTCTTAGCAACGGTGTAAACATTCTTTCTTCTGCCAAAATATCCTTTGGCCAGTTTTAAGATTTTCTTTCTTTTTGCGCGCGAGGCGACTGCGGGTACTGAACGTGGCATAATTTTTTCTTTTTTGGTAGTTGGCGACTTTTAGTTCTTAAAACCAAATACCCGGTGAAACATTTTTTAAAACCTTGAGAATCTTATCAGATTCTAAGCATAGCCCTTACATTGTTTGTATCGGCTTTGCTGACAAGTGTTGCGCGCGTAAGATTTCTCTTTTGTTTGGTTCCTTTTTTTGTCAGGATGTGGCTTTTATAAGCGTGTTTTCTCTTAATCTTGCCGGTTCCTGTCAACTTAAACCTTTTCTTAGCACCTGATTTGATCTTAACCTTAGGCATTTTATTTAATTATAAGTTATACTGAAATAATTTTCTATTTTTTTGTTCCCTGTTTAGGGGAAAGCATCAAAATCATACGTTTCCCTTCTAATTTCGGAAGGTCTTCTACTTTTCCATATTCTTCCAATGCCTGGGCAAATTTCAACAAAAGAATCTCGCCTCGCTCTTTAAATACAATGGTACGGCCAACAAAATGAACGTATGCCTTTACCTTTGCACCCTCTTTAAGGAAAGAGATGGCATGTTTTAATTTAAAATCAAAATCATGATCATCGGTATTAGGGCCAAATCTAATCTCTTTAACAATAACTTTATGAGCTTTGGACTTTAACTCCTTCTGTTTTTTCTTTTGTTCGTATTTAAACTTAGAGTAATCAACAATCTTACAAACGGGAGGATCCGCATTAGGAACAATCTCTACCAGATCTAATCCTTCTCCCCTGGCTTGTTCTAAAGCTTTTTGCGTAGGTACTACGTCATTACTGGTATTATCTCCTACTAATCTTACTTTAGGAACTCTGATGAGTTCATTAACTCTATACGGTTCTTCTTTTACTCTGCTTCTAAAATTTGCCATTAATTATTAATATATTTCCTCCTTTGTTTTTTGAAACAAGATGCAAATATCATAAAATATCTAATCAAGTAAAATTTTATTGATACTTTTTTTATTTAATAAGTGCTTTATTCATCATTTCACTTATTTCATTTTTAAAAAATGCGATAAATTCTTCAATTGTCAAGCTTCCTTTATCCCCTTCTCCGTGCTTACGAACAGAAACTTTTCCTTCTTCTTTCTCCTTTTCTCCCATAATCAGCATATAGGGTATCTTTTTAACTTCGGCGTCGCGTATTTTTCGGCCTATCTTTTCGTCTCTATGGTCTGTTATTCCCCTGATATCGTGTTCTTCCAGTTTACTGTACACCTCAGCGGCATAATCAGCAAATTTTTCTGAGATCGGCAGAATAGCAATTTGCTCCGGAGAAAGCCACAATGGGAAGTTACCGGCACAATGCTCAATTAATACGGCTACAAATCGCTCCATGGAGCCAAAAGGCGCCCTGTGAATCATAACAGGCCTGTGCTTTTGGTTATCTGCACCTATATAATCAAGTTTAAACCTTTCTGGTAACTGGTAATCGACCTGAATTGTTCCGAGCTGCCATTCCCTGCCCAGTGCATCTTTCACCATAAAATCCAGCTTCGGCCCATAAAAAGCCGCTTCTCCAAGCTCTGTAACCGTGGAAAGGCCTTTTTCAGCAGCAGCTTCTACAATTGCCTGCTCTGCCTTTTGCCATTGTTCATCTTCACCTATATACTTGGTTTTATTTTCAGGATCTCTAAGTGAAATCTGCGCCTTATAATTTGAAAATCCGAGCGTATTAAAAACATAAAGTACCAGGTCTATTACTTTTAAAAACTCTTCTTTCACCTGATCCGGCCGGCAAAATATGTGTGCATCGTCCTGAGTAAACCCTCTTACCCTAGTCAAACCATGCAGCTCACCACTCTGCTCGTAGCGATAAACGGTTCCGAATTCTGCCAATCTGAGCGGCAGATCTTTATATGATCTGGGCTTGGTTTTATATATCTCACAATGATGAGGGCAGTTCATTGGTTTCAAAAGAAATTCCTCACCCTCATTAGGCGTTTTTATAGGCTGAAATGAATCTGCTCCATATTTCTCATAGTGCCCGGAGGTTACATACAATTCCTTAGATCCTATATGCGGCGTCACCACAGGAGAATATCCAGCCTTTACCTGCGCTTTTTTAAGGAAGTTCTCCAAACGTTCTCTCAGCATAGCTCCTTTAGGAAGCCAAAGCGGAAGACCCATACCAACTTTTTCAGAGAAGGCAAACAACTCAAGTTCTTTCCCTAACCTCCGGTGATCTCTTTTCTTTGCTTCTTCAAGCATTTCCAGGTATTCCTGAAGTTCTTTCTGCTTAGGGAAAGTGACTCCATAAATTCGTGTAAGCTGTTTTCTCTTTTCGTCACCCCTCCAATAAGCACCTGCTACATTCATAAGCTTAACAGCCTTCACAAAACCCGTGTTAGGTATATGAGGCCCCCTGCAAAGATCAGTAAAGTTTCCCTGTTTGTAGAAGGTAATGGTACCATCTTCCAAACCTTCCAGCAAGTCTAGCTTATATTCATCTCCTTTGTCTGAAAAATACGCTATAGCATCTTTCTTGGAAACCTCTTCACGCACATATTCACTTTTAGCACGTGCCAATTCAAGCATTTTATCTTCTATTTCTTTGAACTGATCCTGAGAAAACTCCCTGTCTCCAAAGTCAACATCATAATAAAAACCGGTTTCTATTGCCGGCCCAATACCAAACTTTACCCCTGGATACAGGCTTTCAAGAGCCTCTGCTAAAAGGTGGGCGGAAGAATGCCAGAAGGTTGATTTTCCATCAGTATCATTCCATGTCAGCAACTGAACCGTAGAATCTGTGGTAATGGGTGCATCCGCATCAACAACTTTTCCATCAACTTTTGCGGCAAGAACATTTCTTGCCAATCCTTCACTAATGCTAAGGGCAACACCCATTGGAGTTGTTCCCTTGTCATATTCTCTTACTGATCCGTCGGGTAATGTTATTTTGATCATTATTATATTACAAAAAATTATTGATTCTTTTTACTTCCTTTTTCTTTCTTCTTTTTACCTTCTTGTTTGATTGTGTCCGAAATGACTTCCAAATCAATTGGCTTTACGACAGGTTCCGGTTCTGTTACTACAGGAGCAGGTTTTTCAAGCTCTTCTTTTTTAGGCTCCTCCGTTAATTCTTTTTTGGCTGTATCTTTTTTTACAACCTTCTTAGGCTCAAGAACAGGTGATTCTTTTTTTATCGGAGCAACAACAGGCTTACCTGCCACTGTATCTTTCTTAACAGGCTCAACCTTAACGCTTGGAGTAGGGACATCTACAACTGGAATCTTTACCTCTACAGAATCTTCCTGCACCTTTTTGGTAAAAACAGGAGCCAGTTCAGGGTTTCCTGCATAAATTCTGGCCAAAGCATTTTGAGCAGTCGTATCTCCGGAGTTCCTTGAAAGAATATTTTTATATACTATTACAGCTTCTCTCTTTAGCTTTTCTTTCTCGTAAATTTTACCCAGCATATGGTTTATATTCAGGTAAGAGCTGTCCTGAGCCATAACCCTTTCAGAATGTTCTTTCGCTTTGGAAAAATTATTCAATGCAAAATAATGTTCTGCCATCCTCTTATTAGCAGGAATATAGTCAGGATCAGACAACAGAGCCGATTCACACGCAAAAATAGCACTTTCTACCAGGCCATTTTTTTCAAGAATTCTGGATTTGCTAAACAGTAAAACAGGGTCTTCCGGACTTATATTCTGCCCGGCAATCACCAATGTCATGGCTGTATCCAATTTACCAGAAGCGATATATATATTTACTAACTCCTTAATAATATCTATATTAGATCCATCTTTTTTTAGTCCGGAGTTCAAATATACCAGAGCATTAATGGTATCTTTTTTAGCAATAGCACTAAGGCCTTTTATAAGTTTTATCTCTGCATGTTCAGGAACCATTTTCTCTGCTTTGGCAAGATAAGTGTCAGCCTTCACCCTATCTCCCTCCTTTAAGTAAGCTCTGGAAATAAGGAGTGTAAGCTCAGCATGGTTGGTCTTATGTTTTTCAGCATTCAACCCTGCTTCCACTGCTTCAGAAAATTTATTTAAAGCAAAATAACTTTTTGCCAGCAAATAGCAGGAATAAAAATCCTCTTCCTTTTGAACTGCTTTTTCAGCATCCTTAAGTGCATGCCTTGGCTTCCCTTTTTCAAGATAAAATTCGCCACGCTTTACGAATAAAGATGAATTATCCGGATCGGCAGAAATTGCCCGTGTTAGGGAATAAATAACAGGATCGCCCGAAAGATCGTCGGAGGCCTTGTTGTTTTTCCCCGTATACTGCCTGGTTCCACAGGAAGCCAGCAATAATGTAAGGATCAATATGCCGTAGGATATTTTCATAGGAGTTCGAACTTACAGATCTATAAAGTTTTTGATAATGGTTTCTCCTTCCTTACCGCTTTTTTCGGGGTGAAATTGTACTGCATAATAATTATCTTTCTGCAATGAAGCACTAAATGGCAAAATATAATTACATTGTGCGGCGGTATATTCACTTAATTCCGCATAATAACTATGAACAAAATATACAAAACTATCCTCGTCCAAACCTTTAAACAAATCTCCTTTCAGTTTGCCCAGGGAGTTCCAGCCCATATGAGGCACTTTATCCTTTGGAGGAAATCTTTTCACTTTTACCGGAAAGATATTCAGGCAATCCGTATTTCCTTCTTCTGTACTGGTACACATTAATTGTAAACCTAGGCAAATTCCAAGAAAGGGCTGCTTAAGGTTCTTCAAAATCTGATCCAGGCCATGTTCTTTAATATATTTCATAGCAGAACTGGCCTCTCCCACACCCGGAAAAATCACTTTATCGGCAGAAAGGAGCGTTTCCTTATCATCCGTTACAACAGGGTTTATTCCTATTCGGTTCAGTGCAAATATCACTGACTGAAGATTTCCTGCATTATATTTTACGATCGCAACTTTCAAATAAGTAATAAGTAATAATATTTTATTAATTCAAAATTCAGAATTTATTTCATAGACTCCCTTTTGTGCTTGGCAATATATGAGCCGTAGCTTTATCTTTTTTCAGAGCCATTTTTATTGATTTAGCAACCGCTTTAAAAATAGCTTCAATTTTATGGTGTTCGTTATCTCCTTCAGCTTTTATATTAAGGTTACATTTGGCAGCATCGGAAAATGACTTAAAAAAGTGAAGGAACATTTCCGTAGGCATATCTCCAACTTTTTCTCTCTTAAACTCAGCATCCCATACCAGCCAGCTTCGTCCTGAAAAGTCTATGGCCGCCTGTACCAGGCAATCATCCATAGGAAGTAGGAAACCATAACGCTCTATTCCTCTTTTATCGCCCAAGGCTTTAGCAAAAGCTTCCCCGAGTGCAATCGCCGTATCCTCAATGGTATGATGTTCATCTATATGCAGATCCCCTTCTACCTGTACACTCAGGTCGCATAAAGAATGCTTACCCAACTGATCCAGCATATGATCAAAAAAGCCAAGGCCTGTTTGAATGGAAGTTACTCCTGTACCATTGAGGTTAAGGTTTATAAGGATATCTGTTTCCTTGGTTTTTCTTCTTACTTCCGCAGTACGTTTGCTTATATTGGACAAATAGGTATAGATCTCATCCCAGTCAAATGTTGTCAGATCAGCTTCTGCATGAACATTCTCTCCAATATAAATGGCTTTTGTTCCAAGATTCCTGGCCAATTGGATATCCGTGGCACGGTCCCCTATTACAAATGAATTTTCAAGATCATACGCATCTGTCATATAATCTTCCAGCATGCCGGTTCTTGGTTTGCGGGTAGGCAGGTTTTCATGATCAAAAGACCGATCGATATGAATAGCATCAAAGGTTACTCCTTCGTTGGCCAGGGTTTTTAGCATTTTATTTTGCGGTGGCCAAAAAGTATTTTCAGGAAACGATTCGGTTCCAAGGCCATCCTGATTTGTAACCATCACCAGCATATAATCCATTTCGGCCGCAATTTTGGCCAGGCAGCTAATTGCCTTAGGTAGAAACTCCAGCTTTTCAAGGGAATCCACCTGCTTATCCTCCAAAGGCTCTATAATGATGGTTCCGTCACGATCTATAAACAGTACTTTCTTTTTCATTTTACTTATATTCTTTCAATGCATTCACCAGGGCATCATTCTCTTCCGGGGTACCTACAGTAATCCTCAAACATCCTTCGCACAAAGATACGGAAGAACGATCCCTCGTAATGATTTTTTTTGTGATGAGGAATTCATAAACAGCTTTCCCTCCTGTGGTCTTAACCAATAAGAAATTGGCATCCGAAGGGTATACTTTAATAACCACCGGCAGATTCTGCAAGCTTTCTTTCAAGTGTTCCCTGGAGGTAAGGATTTGTTCCACCCTCATTTCTTTACTGAGTACTTTACGCAAACCTTCTATGGCAATATTCTGGGTAGCCCCATTGATGTTGTATGGTGGCTTTATTTTATTCAACACTTTTATGATTTCTTCTGAGGCAAAAGCCATACCCAGTCGTAAGGCTGCCATTCCCCAGGCTTTAGAGAATGTTTGCAGAATAACCAAATTGGGAAATTCGCTTAACCGGGACAGAAAGCCTCTATCGTTCGAAAAATCAATGTATGCTTCATCAACCACCACGATCCCCGCAAATTTATTCAACAACTCTTCAATATCTTTAATTCTCATCGAATTTCCGGTAGGATTGTTAGGAGAGCAAACAAAGATGATTTTTGTTTGTCCATCTACTGCATCAAGCACTGCCCTTGTCATGATCTGAAAATCCTCCGAAAGATTCACTTTCTTCACCCCGACATCGTTAATTGCCGCACTAACCTGATACATGCCATAGGTTGGGGGCATTATAATAATGTTATCCGATTTTGGCTCACAAACCATTCTTATAAGCAAATCTATAGGTTCGTCGCTGCCGTTTCCTAGGAAGATCTTATTCACATCTGTCCTTTTCACTGAAGCGATAACCTCTTTTAGATCTCTTTGCAAAGGATCGGGATAACGATGAAAAGGAGGCTCTGTTACCGATCCAAATGAATTCTCATTAGCATCTAAAAATATTCCTTCCGATCCTTTATATTCATCGCGCGCAGAAGAATAAGGCTCAACCTTTTTAATATTATTTCTGAGTATTTTATCGAGTGAAAACAAATTACAAGCCTCCCGTTTTATTAGCCTGCAAAATAAGGAAGATTTCCATAAAAAAGGAATGTTCTATAGCTATTTGCTGAATTTTAAATTTACTTCTACAGATTCTAAACCCAAACACTATTCATTTTTCATGATTTTCTAATTTCAGGTAAAAATATGCGTTTTTGTGAATGGGTGATCGGGAAAAGTTTTTATCTTTGCTCATCATAAAAAATAACAATCATCTACCAACCTGAAATGAAAGAGAAATTCTGCTGGAAAATTGAATGTGCACACACTCCTGAAACCATTGACAGGATCCTTTTACCTATACGAAAAAGAGGTTTAATGGTAAACAGCCTTAACTATGCTGTGGTAGATGCAAAGACGGCCTCCTGTACGATTGAATTTGAGGTTAACCCTTCTGAAACTGAACGGATATATAAAAACATGATCAGAATTTATGACATAATCTCGATTTCCAGATTATAGTATTATTCTGCTTTAGCCATTTCCATTAAGTTTCACTCTGGTTTTTCTACGGTCATGGCCAGACTGTTAACTAATCCACCTATTTTACAAAAGTACCCTCTCCCCAGCAGGCAGTTCACTTTTACCATTCTGAACTATTTAGAAAAAACATTCCTTCTCCTAATACACAATGTTTGACTCTATGCCATTTCAAAAAACAATTCCTTTCTTATCATTTTGTATTATTCTGACATTTGCTCAATGTAAAAAAGAAAACGTTGCTCCACAAGCACAACAGAACCATCAAGCTCAGCAGGACCCGGAACCTGTTTCAGAACAACCTTTTGATAATCCGGAATACGATGCGGAAATTGAAGAAAAAACCACGGTTTCTGAATCTGCCGGTTTGCCCATTTGGAAACGTAAGGCATCAGAGAGTGTATTTTTCTTTAATGCCAAACTCCTGATAGATGCCGATGGTGCACCACGTTGTTATCATCCGGATGATTCTCCCGGAATGGATGACCTGTTTATGGCAGGGAAACCCGGGAACTGGTGGGCATTGGCAACTGACAATAAAAGACCTGATGGAGAACCTCTCATACAAGGGCCTAATGATCCGGCACCAGGATTTTATATTTCCACGACCTCTCTTTTTGACCCGTCAAAAGCCTATAATGACCCACACCGATTTGTAAATGCCGAAGAAGTACCTTATTACGTTCTTCCACAGTCTCTGCAAAGAGAAATGGGGGCGAAGCTGGGCGATTTTGGAGCCATAATTACTCCTGACGGAAAAATAAGCTATGCTGTTTTTGCGGATGTAGGCCCGGAAGGAAAATTGGGAGAGGCCTCTATGTTCTCTGGGGCTGAATTAGGAATTAACAATGATCCCCGCTATGGAGGTATTCAAAGTACAAACATCACTTACATTGTTTTCACAGGATCTAGCAAAGGTTGGCCTATATCTGTAGCAGAAATTAGGGCAGAAGGTGAACGCCTATTGAATGAATGGGGCAGCAAGGAAGAATTGAGATCCTTAATCAACTGATTTAATATAATAAGTAGTCTTTTTTCAAAAGCCCTTTTAGATATTCTGAAAGAGCTTTTTTTTATCGAGGCCTATTCACTTAACACATCTATACACACCGAATTAAAGCATTTACAACTAAGCAAACCTATAGATATTTCAACATAAAAGCATATTTGCAGTTATTAAAGCATAAGATTTAATAAATGAATTTTAAAAAATTTTTTCATCCCTTAGCCTTTGTCCTTATCCTATTGCTGGTTTATTTTCTGCTTCCGTTCTTACCAATTAATCGGGTAGTATTTGGAATAATTCCCCGGGAACCTTTGGGGCTCATAGGCATTTTTACCTCTCCGCTGATACATGCCAACATCTACCATCTTTTATCAAACAGTGTATCGCTTCTCATTCTGGGTGGAATAATGTTCGCATTTTATCGCAATAGCGCTACGTACGTCATGATATTTTGCTATTTCATTCCTAACATCATTGTATGGTTTATTGGCAGGCCTGCCCCCCATGTAGGTGCAAGTGGAATAATCTATGGTATAGCTTTCTTTCTTTTTTTGATTGGTTTTTTACGAAAAGATTTCACTTCAACGATATTATCTGTACTAATTATAATCTTCTATGGAGGGATGTTTTTTGGGCTTCTGCCTGTGACAGAAGAAATGTCCTGGGAGGGACACTTAGGAGGTGCTGTTACAGGAATAGCTTGTGCAATATTTTTTAGAAAACCGGCAAAAAGAAGGAAATTACTTTAATGTAACCTGAACTATGCGAAAAAAATCGTCTTTAGTAGCAAATCATTTATAAGCTCTTAGGCATCAGGAGCTGAATTAAAGTTCCAGCGTTTCTTTTAGTTTCCAAACGAATGCTTCCACCTAATTTTTCTATGATCGTCTTTACAATATAAAGACCTAAGCCACTACCCACCGATTTTTCATTTTTATAGAACATTTCAAAAATTTTATTTTTTTCTTCTTCTCTGACACCTATTCCATTATCTGAAATACCTACAAGAATATGACCTTTCATCTCTTCAACTGAAACAGTTACTGCTGGCTCCTTTTGGTAATTATATTGCATGCTATTAACAAGTATTTCTTCCAACACAATTTCAAGTAAAACCGGGTCAGATCTAAAACTCAAGCTTTTTGCAATAACCTGTGAAACACTAACTTTTTTCCCTAAAACTCTTTTTTCAGCTTTGGCAATAGCCTCTTCTAAAAGACTATGCCAATCAATCACAGCAAGTTCTGAGGGATCCTGAGTAGATAAAAGTTTGATGAGACTTATCAGGGTGTTATCTAACTTATTTTCGGTCTTTTTCATTAACTCCAAATAGGTTTTTACTTCCCCCGGTTCTACTTGTTGAAGTGCAAGATTTGTCAGTCCCTGAAGGGATTTAATAGGCCCTAGCAAGTCATGGGATAATTTATAAATAAACCTATTTAACTCGTTATTTAATGAACTAAGTCTTTCATCCCTTTTTTCAAGTTCTACAATCTGTTTTTGAACTTTTTGTGTTCTCTCAGCAACTTTCTTCTCCAGTAATTCCTTATCTTTCTCTAGTTCATGCTTTCTGACAGCCAGCTCAAAAAAATTAATCACTTGCTTACCTAAAAGTTGAAGGTTATGTTTATCCTCCTCGGTTAACTTTCTGGGTTTACTATCAATCAAAGCAAGGGAGCCCAGTGAAAAACCTTTTTCATTAATTAGTGGCGATCCGGCGTAAAAGCGGATATTAGGGAAGCCAAGAACCAAGGGGTTTGCCTTAAAACGCTCGTCTTCAACAGCATCTTCTACCACAAAAACATCCTTTTCCATAATCGTATATTGGCAAAAAGAGATGCTACGATGAGTTTCATGAACTCCAAGTCCATAATTAGACTTAAACCACTGCCTGTTCTCATCTAAAATAGTTATCAGAACAATGGGGACATTATACAGTTTTGACGCAAACTCTGTTAATTCGTCTAAGTCCTTGTCGTACGCAGAATCTAAAATACCATATTCAAATACTGCATTTAGTCTGGCTTGTTCGTCTTTTGGTACAGGTAGTGGATTAAGTTTCTTCATAGATTATATAATTAAACCTCTTCCTGATGTGTATGTTCTTCCAAAATAAGAAAATCAGCAGAGGCCAAAGCCTTTGAAAAGTGTACCAAAGCGATGTTAGTGAAACACAAAAACAAAAGCCTATTTTCAATCACAGTTTTAATCATTGATTAATAGATCATTAAATAAGCAATATTTTGCAAAACAGAACAAGTTTCAATGGGAATAAATTTGATCCCCTTTCATCGCCCATACTTCACTTTATAATTATTTTCCTCTTTCACAGTCTTGATTTCATGTCAGATATCTAATAGAAATTTTTCTAAATAATGCCGAAACTTCCGATGGGATATTCAAGGATATTCATCTCCATTCAATTATAAAAACCTTAAGGCATTGGCAAACATAAGCCGGAGAACAGGGTTTTTCCGATATGAGCGATAAAACACCGGAAGATGCAAATGTAGACGGTAAAGCAGGGCGGAGAGAACTTGCCGGGGATCGAACGGAATGGGCACAACAAAGAACTCTTTTAGCCAAGGAACGAACATTTAGCGCCTGGATACGCACAGGTATTTCATCCATGATTGCAGGCCTTGGTATTTCCGAATTTCTTACTTCTGTTGCATATCCCTGGTTGGCCAGGATTTTAGCCATTATACTTATTCTGGCGGGAGGAACCATATACGCTATTGGCTTCTTTAGCTATCGAAAAGCCCTTAAGGAATTAGCTGATTTGGGCATACGAAGTACATCTTTATGGATGATTGGAGCAATTGCCTTCTTGCTGATTATGGCTTCCGGAATTACCTTGTTTATCATTATCACTCGATAACAGAGGTATAAATTCATTTTTTTAACCACCTCTCAAAGCCACAATAATTAATTATCTTTAAAATTTAATTATCTCAACGTGTAACTTTTCAATATTCTCAATTGTCTAACGGCAAAATTTCAGAACAACCAAGAGCTGATGATTTCAACCAGTGAATATAATGAAGCAGTAAAACAGCTTTCACGCAATCTTTTCAGATACTTATTTAAGTGTTTGAAAAGCGAGGAAGCCTGCCTTGATATAATTCAGGATTGTTTTGAAAAACTCTGGAAAAACAGAGCCAATGTTCAATCAGAAAAAGTAAAATCATGGCTTTTTTCCACGGCTCATAACCTGATGATTAATTATATCAAACGAGAAGGAAAAGCAACAGAATTTAATCAGGAAATTCATAACATAAACCATTCTTCATCGGATAACTATGACATGAAGGAATTGATAAATAAAGCGTTAATTCAACTGCCTGAATTACAAAAATCCATTCTTTTACTCAGGGACTATGAAGGATATCAGTACCATGAAATTGGGGAAATACTAGAGCTTAATGAATCACAGGTAAAAGTTTATCTCTTCCGCGCCAGGAAAAAACTAAAAGAAACATTAAAAAACATGCATTCGGTTTTATGAGAACAATTAGCAAACATAATCTTGATGAATGGCTTTTTGACTACTTCGAAAATCAACTCTCTTTAGAGGAGCAGGTGGAGCTACACAGCTTTCTTGAAATAAATCCTGAATGCATGGAGGAGTATGAGCTATGGAAGGAAACTTACGTTTTTGATGCGCTGCCTGAAAATTTCAATGTAGACACTCTTGTAAAAGAGGAAGGCAACAAGTTTTTTTCTAATTATGTTTTCCCGGCAATTCTTCTGCTTTTTGTAATTACCAGCGGTTTTTATACAAAAAAAGAACAAGATGTTTCATTTTCAGGCTTACCTGTGACTACTATTGAAAAAGCATTAACAAGAGAAGAAACACCTCAAGTGAAGCAAATTAATAGCATCAAACCTCAAAATAAATTAACATACATTAAATTAACACATGAGTTAAAACCGCTAAATTATACTTACATCGATGAAAGCATAAGCACTACTGAAGCTGGAAAAACTGAAGCGTTTCCTGCAATAGATAATGCAAGCGTTACCGAAATATCCGAACCTGTCATTGACAAAGAAGATAAAGAACCTAATTCTATTAAAGAAATATCCGGATCACCGACTTTAGTAAAGAAAAAAACAACAAAAGAAGAACGAAAGAATCTAAAAGTTATCCGAAAGATGAAAAAGGCAATTCAACGAAAGCGACAAGAAGAGTTTTTAAAAGGAAGAAAACCATATGTTGTTCCTATGGATATGAAAAACTTCTAATCAAATAATTTATCAATGCTATGAAAAAAATTTTTACACTCATAATGTGGGCAGGAATCCTATTGCCTGCATTTAAATCAAAAGCCCAGATATGGTTGGGAGCTGTACCTACTTACTACAATCCCTCTTTTGCAGGTGCCGCAGAACAACCAAGGCTCACAAGCTATTCTCATCTGCAAAATATATATGGGAGTAGGCAACATCAACAGATTTTAGCTTTTGATCAGTTCATTTCTAAAATAGCGTCCGGCATTGGCGTAAACCTAGGATACAATAATTATAATACATCCATATCAACGGGCAGATATTTATCATCCGAATTCATTATTTCACCAAAGATATCCCTGGGAGGGAAGTGGACTATTGCACCTTCCGTTTCAGCCAAATTCATGTTAAGGGAGACATCCATATTTGAAAGATATTACCAATTTCACAATGAATTTCCAGATCCGGGAAGTACCAACCACCAATTCGGAGCAGGAATCCTGTTAAATAATGAAAAATTTTATATTGGTTATGCTAGTTATTATATACCGGATTTAATTTATGGAGGTGCGTATTTTAAAAGCCCCTGGCGACACTTCATTCAAGCAGGTTATTGCTTTCAGAGAGGCGATGAAGCTGATTTTTCATTTACTCCACAACTATTATGGTCAAATCGGTATAATAATAGATTTGAAGTATTCCAAAGTGCCTTAAACTTAAATTTTCGTTATAAAAAAGCCTTATTCGGACTTGGACAGGACAACATGTATGGGATTGGCATTATAGCAGGTTTTCAAACAGAACGCTTCAAAGTAATCGTTTTAGACCATACTTTAATATCAACCATTTTTTCCAGAGGAGTTCCGAATAGTTATAGCGGAGTTCAGGATTATAATAGCACCCATATATCCATCCGATATTTATTTAACAAACCTAACAAAACTCCTTAAAAATCAACTTAAACAAGTTTATTTTTTACCTAAAACGTAAATACCTTTCTTCTTAGTTTATCATAGATAAAAATAAAAAAGTATCTTGAAAAGATTGCCAACAGGGCTGTGAATATGAATAAGATACTTTTATAAGGATAAGTTGTAAACTCCTGCCCCCAGTGAATTAAACTAAAGACCACCATTGTAGCAAAAATCCTTTTGGACCAAATGGGTTTATTTATAACGGCGATCAACAGGTTGCCTATAGTTATAATTATTCCAAAAAGGATTAAGGAATAGATAAAAAAAATAGCAATACCAAAAGCTTCCGTTTCATTCATTTCATGTGTATAAAAAAAGGCATTTCCTATACCCCATCCTGCATAGAAGCAAATAAAATAAACAAAAAGCTGCCAAAGACTTAAGGCCAGACTTACCAAGACCTTTTTAAGCATCTATTTTAATTTTCAATCTCTTTGCAAAGCTTAACACCAGATATCATATCCCATCTTTAATCAACGCATTTCGTTTTTTGCTTTTGCCTGCACCTATAATCCATAAAGGCACGCCTGCACCTGTCAGGCCTATCCCATGGACTAAAATGACAGATCCAAAACCTCCCAGGGGATCTCCCTGGCATATACCGTTTACACATTGATAGCTGTATGAGGTCGCATTTGCAACCATATAAGTACCTAGAAAAAGCAAAGGTATACCAATTATGCTCAACGTCTTGCCGGTTTTCTCTAAGGGATGAGGATAACGCCCCTTTTCAAGAAGGTTTAATTGAAACTGATTACTATTTACCCTTAATGTAGGAGAAGGGCTGTTACAGATAAAACAGGAACTGAAATTTACACTTAAATTATCATAAGCTCTCAACTGGCCAAAAGACAAGGAACCGGTAATCAATAATAAAAGAATGGTAAAATAAGACTTCATTGTATATTAAAAACATTAATTGATTTTAATAATAAAACTAAAATCCCAGAATACCAAAAGCCGGAATAAGTTTCAAAAAAAGATGCGAGACAAAGTTCTTTACATTATAAACCCTGGTACAGATATACGGTTTAATAAAGAAAAATGGATACCCATTTAGATCCTATAATTTTAATTGGGTAATCCTATAAAGAAATTTGTCATCATTTAATTGAAACTCTATGAAAGCTGCGATTCTAAAAAAATATGGTTCTGCGGAACAGTTTCAGATCCGGGACGTTCCAAAACCGGAAATTACCGAAGGGCAGATTCTGGTTCGAAGCTTAGCCTCCTCCGTAAATCCGGTGGACACGCAAGTCAGAAAAGGAAAACTGCGCCTGGCTTCTGGCCTCTTCGGCACATCGGTCATAGGAAGCGATTTTTGTGGAAGGGTTGAAGAAAGCAAAAGCAGAAAATTCAAGGTGGGCGAAGAAGTTTTTGGTTTTATTAATGCCACATACGGACACGCATATGCTGAATTTGTAGTCGTAAATGAAACTGATGCGGTTCACAAGCCTGAAAATTTAAATTATGCGGAAGCCGCTTCCCTCCCTTTGGTAGCAAGCACAGCTTTTCAAGCTCTGGTAAAAATCGGAAACATTAAAAAAGGAGACCATGTCCTGATAAACGGCTGTACAGGAGGTGTAGGGAGTGCGGCTGTTCAGATTGCCAACAGTTACGAAGCAGAGGTAACCGGTACTTGCAGCGAAAAACATATAAACGACGCCTTTGCCCTGGGATGTAAGCATGTAATCGATTACAAGAATGATCCAATCCCACAAGATAAAAGATACAACATTATTTTTGATACAGCCGGAAAATTGACCTTTTCGGAAGTTGAAAATTCCTTGACAGACGACGGCCTGCTGGTAGTCACCATACCTGTAATGAAGAACCTAAAAACTGTTTTAACATCTTCTTTTGATATATTAAAAAAGAAAATGAGACTTGTGGTGGTAAAGCCCGAAGAATATACGCTAAACAGCATTAAGATACTTATTCAAAAACAGAAGCTGCTTCCAAGGGTAGCAAGGCTGTTCCCTATTGAAGAAATCAGTCAGGCACACGAAATGCTGGAAAAGGAAAGTTTTGTGGGCAAAATTGCCATTGAAATTTAATCTACTCCTCCGTTGTGAAGTTTAGAGAGGAAGTGCTGGGTAATATTATGGGCTTAGATCATATAAAAGCCGACAAAGGCACCTTAAATAACTTATATCCTATTACCAATAACCTTGCAGCCATAGTGGTAGAAGATGAAGCGGGTATTCAATGTAGAGTTCCTGAAATGGATGTGGATAAATTGTTTGCGGGGATGAAGATTTATGTAAATAGATCATACTAAACAGAGAAGCGTTCGGCTGATCCCGGTGCTTTTTTTATTTTTCCACAATGCCCGAATCAGCAGCAAACTTTTTACAATTTTAAGTATCTTTAAGATCTCATTAAAACTAAATCAATACAATATGGCAAGCTGGTTCGAATGCAAATTCAAGTATAACCTTGATGATCCTAATGGTGGTTATAAAAGTATAACAGAAATTTATTTGGTAGATGCCGTAAGTTTTACGGATGCAGAATCAAGAGTTAATCAGGAAGTTGGAGCAAACTACAGGGACTTTTCTCTGATGAAAGTCGGCAAATACCGTGTCCACGAACTTGTACCAAACGATGAGGCTATAACCTGGTACAAATGCAAAGTATCTATTACTACACTGGACGAAAAAGCCGGAAAGGATAAAAAAGCGAAACAAAGCATTCTTGTGAATGCAAATAATATCAGAGAAGCATACAATATTGTAGAAGGACTATTCAGCGACTCCGTTTCTGATTACGAAATTCTAGATATCGTAACAACCAGTATAACTGAGGTTCTGCCATATTTCGAAGAGGACGATCTGAGCAGCAAACCTGTGGCTGAGGTAGCGGGTGAAGAAGAAGAACTTGTATAAAAATGAGAAAAGCCGGTTTTAGCCGGCTTTTTCTCATTTTATAGTTTTTTATTCCCCAGTACCCTATCCCACAAATCCCCCATCAATGCCCGTGCTTTTTTCAGGTCATTGGGCTTTTGGGAAAATAGCAATTGCTCCCTTTCAGGTTTCATTAGGTAAGCAAACGTAAAGTTTTCCTTCCCTTCTCCCCAACCATCCAACTGGCCGAAACGAAGATCATTAATAACAAACTCATCCTTCTTTTTTTCCACTGTATAATACCCCTCCGTGATTTCCAGTAGTTCTTTAAGCTTTTCATCTTCAGTATAAGGAGATAAAAGCTTATGATTTTTAGAAAAATAACGAAAACTAACTTCCTTATCGGAATCCATTAGAGAATAATAACCTATATAATACCCGTCCTTTCCTTCCGCAGTAGCACTCCATAGAAGGCTGTTAAACGGGGTAGGTTTCGTGGAATAACGTTCATAGGCTATGCCCTGTTTCTCAAAATTCTTCTCAAACACGGTGTTCACATAAAACTTATTTATAATGGTAAGGAGCATGTAAAGGCTACTTACTGCTATGCCGGCATAATTCCAGTAGGCTCTTCGGGGATCCTGTC
>JBKBXU010000033.1:0-21645 GCA_046313675.1 Cytophagaceae bacterium | reverse complement strand
ACGCCCGTCATCCCGGAAAAGTAGCGAGGGCTGTGGTGCAGGCACTTTATCCGGGATCTCATTGAAGTGCTGTTGAATAATAGAAACACTCTTTCTCCGACGCTACCTGAAAAACATATCCAAAGAGATTCTGGCTCTCCGCAAGCTGCGGCCGGAATGACGGCGTATAGTGCCCTAAATATTTAAATATGACTTCTGATTTCTTGATAGAAAAACAAAATGACCAAACACGCCCGTCATCCCGGAAAAGTAGCGAGGGCTGTGGTGCAGGCACTTTATCCGGGATCTCATTGAAGTGCTGTTGAAACCAAAAACGCCCTCCTTCCATATCTACCAAAAATACCCTTCCAAAAGAGATTCCGACTCTCCGCAAGCTGCGGCCGGAATGACGGCGTATAGTGTCCTAAATATTTAAATATGACTTCTGATTTCTTGATAGAAAAACAAAATGACCACACGCCCGTCATCCCGGAAAAGCAATAAGCCTTAGGCGGGGAAGGCGCTTTATCCGGGATCTCATTGAAGTGCTATTTAATAATAGAAACACTCTTTCTCCGACGCTACCTGAAAAACATATCTAAAGAGATTCCGGCTCTCCGCAAGCTGCGGCCGGAATGACGGCGTATAGTGCCTTAATCATATCCTTCAACCTCTTCATACAAATCTCTGAAGTCTGGATTAATTGACTTTATCAACTCTTCTTTCCAGACCCTCCTCCACTTCTTTAATTTCTTTTCTCTTTCAATTGCAGCCTCAATGCACTCATAACACTCATAATATACCAAATCAGTACATTTGTATTTAGCTGTAAAAACACTTCCAATCCCCTCTTTATGCTCCAAAGTTCTGGCGGAAAGGTTATTTGTTGCTCCAATGTAAAGGCATTTTCTTGTTTTATTGGTCATTATGTAAACATAACCGCCTTTTGCTCTCATGGAAATTAATGCAAATTTGGTTTAATATTAAAAATTGTCTTCTTATTTCCTATTATAAGAACAAAAAAAGACCACACATGCCCGTCATCCCGGAAAAGCAATAAGCCTTAGGCAGGGAAGGCACTTTATCCGGGATCTCATTGAAGTGCTATTTAAAACAAAAAATGTTTTCCATCCAACTCTACAAAAAACGTTTACAAAAAGATTCCGGCTCTCCGCAAGCTGCGGCCGGAATGACGGCGTATAGTGGTCAAATTTAATGGATAATTTCAAACACCATCCTTATCTTTATTCAATAACCTATTCACCATTTACCATTAACTTAACCACTAACCTAATACCTTAATAACCTATCAACCATTCTCCTTCTCCTTCAATTCCGCCCTAACTTTTGGCAGAGCATCTGGATAATTCTCCTGTATAAAGGTTATAAGCTTTTCCCGTACCAGGCAACGAAGATCCCAGGCTGTTCCGGCATCTTTTGCACTCATTAATGCCCTGAGCTCAATGCATTTTTCGGTTGTATTGGTTACCTGTAAAACACAAACTTTGCGATCCCACAAAGGTGCTTCATTAAGTATTCGCTGCAACTCTACACGTAAAGCTTCTATAGGAACCGTATAATCTACAAATAAAAATACCGACCCCAAAATATCGGCATTTGTACGCGTCCAGTTTTGAAAAGGCTTTTCTATAAAGTAGGTGATCGGAAGAACGAGGCGCCTGAGATCCCATATTTTAACCACTACATAGGTAAGGTTAATCTCCTCTATCCTCCCCCACTCATTTTCTACTATTACCACATCATCAATCCGGATAGGTTGTGTAAAAGCAATCTGAAATCCCGCCAATACATTGGCAATAGAACGTTGTGCCGCAAATCCGATGATTATACCTGCTACTCCGGCAGAGGCTAACAAACTGGCTCCCACCTCCCTTACCCGGTCAAAAGTCATTAAAATCAGCGACAAAGCAACAAAAGAAATAATGGTAATAATTATTTTTTTTATAAACTGAAATTGCGTACGGATTCGCCTGCGACTCATATTGTCTGCTATATCTATGGTATATTTTTCAAATACCACATCCTGAAGCACATAGGTTAATTTTATAAGAACCCAGGAAAAGGTAAATATCCAAAAAATCTTTAGGCCTTTCTTCATATAAAGGTCTATAAGTTCCGGGAATCGCATGAATGGGTAGGCGACATTAAGGATAATAAGAATTATCATAAAATATACCGATGTATACACATGATGCTTAAGGGAGTCGGCCAAAAAGGGATTATTACGATGAATTATAAAGTTTAAAATTTTTAGGCCGATGAAAGCTAAACCCCACCCAACCAATACAAAAAGAACAAGCTCGGCCACGCTTATTCCGGTTCTTATCCAAACATCTGCTTCAAAAAAATAGTCCATATTTTCAAATTTATTAAATTTAAAAATAGTCATCAGGCATGGCAAAGTCAAAAATAACGATGAATAATAACAGAAAAAGGCCCTGAAAGTAAAATAACCTTCAGAGCCTTTTTGTATTATATAATCAAAACTTATGCTACTCGTGCTAAAGAAAAGTTACCCAAAGTTGTATTAAACGACTTTTTAACTTTTGGATACTTTTTGCTTATCCCTTTACTAATATTAGCATATGCAATAGCTACCGGACGAGTAACTTTTGATGTCTGCTCCGAAGTCCACTTCTGAGCTTTATTCAAACGCTTTGAAAAGAAACGTCCTTTCTTCCAGTCCTTATACCAGGCAGAACGAACCATCTTTTTACGACTTTTTCTATACCATTTATTAAAATCCTTTGAAAAAACTGCGACCTTCTTTCCTGTCATTGTATACAAAATAGTAACATTTTTGGAAAAACTTCTTGTAAAATCGTTTACCCTAGCTTTCATATTCCTCTTCTTTTTCTTTCTGAAACTTAAAACCCTACCCAAACTAAAATTCCTTTTCTTCTTTCTTCCCAGAAATAATGATCCTACCATAACCACTTCATTTAATTCCACAAAGTGAGGAATTATTTTTTCCTCTCTATAGTATAAATAACTAACTGTTCCAGTGATTGTTTATAGGTTGAATCAGGATATTCAGCCAAAATATCGAGAGCTTCGGATTTAATTTTGTTCATGACATCGGTAGCATATTCTATACCACCGGATTGTTTTACGAATTCAATGACCTCTTCTACTTTAGCAACTTTTTCACTTTCATTCCTGATAATATTAATAATCTTCCTTTTCTGCCACCAACTTGCCTTACTCAGGGCATGGATAAGAGGCAAGGTCATCTTTTTCTCCTTAATATCAATTCCAACCGGTTTACCAATTACTTTAGATGTACTGTAATCAAAAAGATCATCTTTAATCTGGAAAGCCAGGCCAACTTTCTGGCCAAATAAGGCAGACCGTTCGATGACCTCTTCACTTGCGCCGGATGAGGCAGCCCCAACAGCACAACAAGATGAAATAAGTGAGGCTGTCTTTTGACGTATAATATCAAAATAAATTTCTTCTGTTATATCCAGATTCCTTGCTTTTTCCATTTGCAGAAGTTCTCCTTCACTCATCTCTTTCACAGCTCCGGATACGATTTTTAATAACCGAAAATCCTCATTTTCTACAGAAAGAAGCATCCCCCTTGAAAGAAGATAGTCTCCTACAAGGACTGCAATTTTATTTTTCCATAAGGCATTTATTGAAAAAAAACCTCGCCTTGAATAGGCATCATCCACCACATCGTCATGAACAAGAGAGGCTGTATGTAGTAACTCAATTAATGCGGCCCCCCGGTAGGTAGATTCATTAACATCCCCACAGATCCTGGCCAATAGAAAAACAAACATTGGCCTCAGCTGCTTTCCTTTTCGCTTTACGATATAGGTCATAATCTTGTCAAGAAGCATAACCCGGCTCTTCATGGAATCTCTGAATCGGATTTCAAAGTTCCGGATATCATCTATGATAGGTTTCTGTATTGTATGCAGATCGACAGCCATTCGGCTGCAATATTACTATTAAAAAGGTTATTTTCTTAATATTGCAGCATGGGAAATTTAATAAAAATTAAAAACCATATCCTGAGGTCCTCCAATAAGGGGAAACCCTTTGGAACTGATATACTTTATGACCTGGAAAATTCCAGCGGAAACCTGATTATTTTTTGCCATGGATTCAAAGGGTTTAAAGACTGGGGCTATTTTGAGCTCATGGCCGAATACTTTGCTTCCGAAGGGTTCATTTTTATAAAATTCAATTATTCTCATAACGGAACAACCCCGGAACAACCCGAGCAGTTTGTTGATTTAGAAGCGTTCTCAGAAAATACATTCTCCAAGGAATCCGTAGATTTGGAGAAAGTTATTGAGTTTGCCGGCAGCAGCAATTTAATAGCTAAACCTATCAAAAACATTTTCCTGCTCGGCCATAGTCGGGGTGGTTATCTTGCTATACTTAAAGCTTTTCAAAACAGTCAAATAAAAGGTCTTGCTACACTGGCAGCCGTAAGCAATTTTGAATCCCGATATACTAATGAGCAGATTGCCTACTGGAAAGAGCATGGAACAATTTATATTGAAAATTCCCGTACGGGACAGATGATGCCTTTAAAATTTGATATTTTCAAAGATTTTGATGAAAATAAAGAAAAGCTGAGCGTACCTCTTATTGCCCCGAAAATTAATAAACCATGGCTGATCATTCATGGCGAAAAAGATGAATCTGTTCCTGTGAGCCATGCGCATGATCTGAAAAAATGGAATCAGAAAGCTCAACTGCTAATATTACCTGATGCCAACCATGTATTCGGAGGATCTCATCCTTATGAAAAGACTTATTTACCCAATGATTTTCTTATAGCCTGCAAAGCTGTTAAAGACTTTTTCAATAGTCTATAAAAAGAAACAGAGTGAGAATTTTACCCACTCTGCTATTATATTAATTTAAGGTTACAGGGATGTTTGTATCCTGCTGTGTTTCTTTTTTAAACTTACTAAAGAACTGCTGTACTTCCTCTTTATTGAAGAAATTACTGAACCCTCTGGTTCTTATTGCTACACCCACCAGGGTAGCGGCAGATAACACACCCACTCCTGTCATTAGATTTTTTTTGGTTCCATACTCCCTGAAAAAGCTTTTAAGCTTCCCGGTATTCTGTTTTACCTCATTCTCCATCTGCATGATATTTACATTTAGATTCAACACTTATTTTCCTTCCGGCACTTCTTTAGCGCCTCCAATGTTTATCAATTTCACTTTTCACTTTTATCCTGTAAACTTATAACAATTTTTTTCTCAATTTCTATCACCAGATATAGTATAAGCCCTGACCCTAAGACTCTTAACCATGAATTTAAGCTGATCGGAACGGTATGAAAGGCTACGTTCATAAAAGGCAGATAAATAAACATTGTCTGAAACAATAGCATAACACCAATACCTGCATAAATCCACCAGTTTGTAAAATATCCGATCTGACCAAGAGGTTTCAATAAAGATCTACAGTTAACGAGGTAAAAAGATTGCAAAACGATAAACACCGTTGTTACGACTGTACGCGCTTCATCCAGGCTTGCGCCCAGGTTTATTTCATAATAAAATAAAGATACTGCAGCAATCAGCAACAAAACACCGACAAGAAATGTCCGTATAATTAAATGTCTTGTCAAAATGGGTTTATCGGGGTGCTTTGGTTTCCGATCCATAATTCCGGGTTCTTTAGGCTCAAAGGCTAGCATCAGTCCAAGCAAAATGGCTGTGGTCATATTAATCCACAAGGCTTGCACGGGCTGAATATACAAGACCGTTCCCAGTAAAATAGATACCATAATAACCAATCCCTGGCCAAGGTTTGTCGGAAGTATCCACACGATGTATTTTACCAGGTTATCAAATACCCCCCTTCCCTCTTCGATGGCTTTTTCGATGGATTTAAAATTATCATCCGTAAGAACCATATCAGAGGCTTCCTTGGCGACTTCTGTCCCTGTAATTCCCATAGCAATACCGATGTTGGCTTGCTTAAGTGCCGGCCCGTCATTCACACCATCACCCGTCATAGCCACTATATTCCCCTGCCTCTGTAATGCTTTTACCAGACGCAGCTTTTGCTCAGGAGAAACACGGGCAAAAACAGCTGTATCTACTGCTACCTTTTCAAATTCGCCATTATCCAGTTTTTCAAGTTCCAATCCGGTCTTGGTAAGTAATCTGCCATCCTTCATTTTCCCTTCCAAACCGAGTTGGCCTGCTATGGTAGAAGCCGTAAGAGCATGGTCTCCGGTAATCATTTTAACATAAATTCCGGCATTTTTACATATCTTAACCGCATTAATTGCTTCCTTTCTCGGAGGATCAATCATTCCCTGAAGACCCAGAAAAACGAGTTCGTCTTTTATATCCTTATGGTTTATATCGGCCTTATCTGAGTCAAAGTCTTTGTAGGCAAATGCCAGAACGCGTAATCCATCGGCGGCAAGATCTGCCACTTTCTCTTCAAGCAACTCTATATCAACTTCATCCCTTGTTCCGTCCGCTTTTAATGTTTTAGAACACTTGGGTAAAAGAGCCTCCAGCGAGCCTTTGATATAGCATCGCATTTTACCTTCGTAGGGATGCAAAGTTGCCATGTACATATAGTCTGATTCAAATGGTATGGCATCTTTTCTTGGATATTTGGAATTTAGATCTTCACATTGGTAGCCCGCCTTAAAACCTGAAACCACCATAGCACCTTCCGTGGGATCCCCCTTTACCATCCACTGGCCGTTCTTTTGTACAACATTACTGTCATTGCAAAGCATACCACACTTTATCACTTCATCCAGAGATACATCATCTGACAAATTTACTTTTTTACCATCCTTTAAAACTTCACCTTCCGGAGCATATCCCAAACCACTGACATCGTACATGCTTTTTCCTGCATATATCTTCTGAATAGTCATTTGGTTTTCAGTCAGAGTCCCCGTTTTGTCGGAACAAACAATGGTGGTACTTCCAAGAGTCTCTACTGCCGCAAGTTTTCTGATAATGGCCTTTTGCCGGGCCATTTTCGTTACTCCAATTGCCAGCATAATCGTCACAGCAGCAGGAAGGCCTTCAGGTATGGCAGCCACAGCAAGGGCCACAGCAGCCATAAAAATATCACGAAACTCTTCTCCATGGAGCAAACCTACCAGTAAGCTTATAAAAGCAAAGCCAAGAATTAGATAGAGTAAAAGAATACTAAAGCTTTTTATTTTTTTTGTCAAAGGGGTATCTATATCAGTAGAAGAGGAAATAAAACCTGAAATTCTTCCAACCTCGGTATGATCCCCCGTGCCGATTACAATCCCCTTGCCCTGTCCAAAAGCTACCATAGTAGACGCATAGGCCATATTTAAGCGATCGCCCAACACCATATTCTCTTTAAGAGAATTGGCATTTTTATTAACCGGAACAGACTCGCCGGTTAAAACCGATTCATCAATGCGAAGATCCTTTATGGAGATTAACCGAATATCAGCAGGGACCTTATCTCCGGCTTGCAAAATCACGAGATCTCCGGGTAAAATTTCAGTAGAATCCAATTCTAGTTTCTTACCATCCCGTACAACCGTATTTTTGGAAGTCATGCTTTTGGAAAGAGCTTCAATGGCATTAAGAGCCTTGTTTTCCTGAATAAAACCGACAAGTGCATTGATAAGGACTACAGCAAAGATCACAATTCCATCAATGTACTCTTCCAATAAAAATGAGGCAAGAGTGGCTACCAATAAGATATAAATGAGAGCCTGATTAAATTGTGAGAGAAATCTTCGCAGGAAGCTCTTATTTTTCTGAGGTGTAATAATATTCAGGCCATAATCACTAACACGCTTTTCTACTTCTTTTCCACTGATCCCGTTTTCCGGGTCAGTTTCCAACAATTTAATTACTTCCTTACTTTCTAATGCGTGCCATTCTTTCTGAGGTAATTCTTTCATAAAAATAAAAATAATATTAAACAATACCTTTAAACAAACTATTTGTTAAAAGCTTGGCAAGAACCTGTGCAAATTTCATGTAAATTTATAACTTATGAAAATTAAAAGCTTTTAATTCGATGGCAATAATCATATTCGGACTTCCGGGTTCAGGTAAAAGCTTCCTTGCCCAAAAGTTGGCAGAAAAAATAAATGCCATGTACATTAGCAGTGACCTTGTACGAAAAGAACTTAACAAAGAGGTAAATTATTCGGAAGAGCAAAAACTAGCCGTATATGAAGTTATGCTTCAACGAGCCAAAAATTCACATAATCATCATACGATCATTGATGCTACTTTTTATAAGGCCGGATTAAGGGAATGGTTTGAGGATGAATTATCCGAGGTAAACAATACGATTTACTGGATCTGGGTTTATGCCGATGATGAAACCTCAAAAAAACGAACCAGCCATAAACGGCCGGACAGCGATGCCGATTATCAGGTTTACCTGAAATTAAAAGAACAATTTGAGCCGCCCTGCGATAATTTTCTAAAATTAAGCTCAGAAAACGAAGATGTAGATAATATGATACAACAATGTTTACGATATACCGGCTATGACTCCTGATCAACTTAAACAATTATTTAATTCCTTTAATAATCAGGACAATGCCACACTGATCGAAACCCATATTTCCTTTGTAATCATCACTTCTTCCTACGCCTACAAGATTAAAAAACCTGTTAAAAACTCCTTCCTCGATTTTTCAACAATAGAATTACGCAAAACCTATTGCTTTAACGAGCTACAACTTAACCAGCGGTTTACATCTGGAATTTATCTGCAGGTCTTGCCTGTCACAGAAAACTCAGGCCTGGTAGAGATCAATGGCGCCGGAAAAACTATAGATTATGTTTTAAAAATGAAGACCCTACCGCAGGAAAAATTGATGACTAAACTACTTAAAGAGGGCAAGGTAAGATCTGAGGAAATCGAAAACCTGGCAGGTATAATCTCCGGTTTTCATAACACAGCTTCCATAATAAATACAGCATTCTCT
Organism: Cytophagaceae bacterium; assembly: GCA_046313675.1. Lineage (GTDB taxonomy): Bacteria > Bacteroidota > Bacteroidia > Cytophagales > Cytophagaceae > JBKBXU01. The sequence continues at coordinate 12,694 of JBKBXU010000033.1, read as the reverse complement.
CCTGAAAATCTATATGAAAACTTTGCAGATATTCGACAGATCGTACCTTTAATAGAAGATCATCATGAAGAAAGGTATCTTAACATAATTAATGAAAGCCTGACTACTGCTCAGAGATTTATATTTAAAAATAAAGATGTTTTCATTTTAAGAATTAACAAAGGGTTTGTACGGGATCTGCATGGAGATCTTCATTCAGGCAATATTTTTTTAACAGCCCCTCCTGTGTTGTTTGACTGTATAGAATATAAAGCTGAGTTCAGAACCATTGATGTGTTACATGAGATCGCATTTCTATGCATGGATCTGGAATATTTCTCAAGAAAAGATTTTAGCAACTTACTATTAAAAAAATATCTCGAAGGTTTCCCTTGCCTTAGCTCAGAAGCAGACCAACAACTATTTCTGTTTTATAAAATATTCCGAGCCAATGTCCGGGCAAAAGTTTCTGCATTACAAACTTTTTCAGGAACAGGGTTAAATCCTGAAGTAAAAAAGTACCTGGATCTCATGGATAAATACATTTTAGAATTAAAAGGCATCTGATATCAGATGCCCTCATTTTTTTACCCATCATCCTTATCTAGCGGAAAATCTCTGAATATCCGGCAGACATGGTCCGGAATATTTCTTTGCATTCGCTGAGGATTATCTATACGTTTTTCCATCCATCCTCTCCAAATCAACCTGTTTGTGTCTTTTTCAATCATGTCCACCACAACCGAACCTTCGGTGTAATCAACCTGTCTGATGTCATAACCTGAAATAAAAGGCATGGTATAAAAACGGTTGTAATAGAACGGATGCATAGGTCCGGTATAGAACCCGGGATGATAATAGCCATAACTACTATATAGGGGGGCAGATCTTACCAATTCCTGCCTGCGTTCGAACATAGTATGTACAAGCAGCAAAACATCCGGATTTTCTGTGTTAACAGTAAACCCTCTCGCCTCCATTTCACGGTCAGCAGCCTGTCGTACATTTTCAATTAAAATTTCATTATTAATAAAACCATTATCCATTGCCGTATCAGCTGTCGGCAACCATGCATAAGTAGTATATTGCTGATAATTTAAACCGTCAATCCGGTCAGAATAATAAGAACCTCTTCTACAACCCACTATAATAAGCAGGCTCACCAGTATATAAGATAATTTAACTCTCATTTCACCTCCCTTTACCTATTAGAAACACTAAAAAAGTGGGTAAAATGTTTTAAGAAACATTTTACATTGAATGATAAATTATCGTAAAAAAATGCTAAGGTTATTTTTTTCCAATCATTTTTTAATTATTTTCGGCTCAATAAAGAATTCGATTTTTAATCCCAAAAAAATTTTTGATAATGTCAAAGCATGCTGAACTGATTCTGGAAGGAAAAACTTATCAACTTCCCGTTATAGAAGGAACCGAAAATGAAAAAGCTATCGACATCTCTTCCCTGAGAGGTCAAACGGGGTATATAACACTTGATACTGGGTATAAAAACACCGGAGCGACCAAAAGTGCTATAACTTTCCTTGATGGCGAAACAGGCATATTGCGTTACAGGGGTTATCCTATCGAACAACTTGCTGAAAAATCATCTTTTCTTGAGGTTTCATATTTACTGATCTATGGAGAACTGCCTACCAAAGAACAGCTAAACACCTTTGCAAGCCGCATAACCAGGCATACAAACCTTCACGAAGATTTCAAAAAAATATTTGACGGATTCCCGTCTAACGCTCATCCTATGGGTGTTCTGTCTTCCATGGTTTGTTCATTGACGGCCTTTTATCCGGGCTCTATTAATCCTAATGCGGAAAATGAGGAAATTGACCTTACCATTATACGTTTAATGGCCAAACTTCCTACCATTGCAGCATGGTCTTATAAAAACTCCAAGGGACAACCTGAAATGTACCCAAGAAATGACCTTGATTATTGCTCGAATTTCTTATATATGATGTTTGGTCTTCCATATCAGGAATACCAGGTGGATCCTGTTGTAGTTGAAGCTTTAAATACTTTACTTATACTTCATGCTGATCATGAGCAAAACTGTTCTACTTCAACAGTAAGAATAGTAGGTTCTGCGCATGCCAGCTTATATTCTTCCGTTGCGGCCGGAATCAATGCCCTATGGGGGCCACTTCACGGTGGAGCAAACCAGGCGGTAATTGAAATGCTGGAAGCCATTAAAAATGATGGCGGAGATGCTAAAAAATATCTGGCCAAAGCAAAAGATAAAAATGATCCTTTCCGCCTAATGGGATTTGGCCACAGGGTTTATAAAAACTTTGATCCAAGAGCTAAAATCATCAAAAAAGCCTGTGACCAGGTTTTGGCTAATTTAGGAATTAATGACCCGGTACTTGATATCGCTAAAAAACTGGAAGAGGAAGCACTTAGCGATCCATACTTTATTGAAAGAAAATTATATCCTAACGTGGATTTCTATTCAGGAATTATCTATAGAGCTTTAGGATTGAGAACAGATCTGTTTACAGTTATGTTTGCCTTAGGACGTCTTCCGGGATGGATAGCACAATGGAAAGAAATGAGAGAAGCAGGTGAACCAATAGGAAGGCCTAGACAGGTTTATGTTGGACATAATGAAAGAAATTACAAACCTCTTTCTGAAAGATAAAATTTATACTTTATTTAATAAAAAAGGCCGGATTTACCGGCCTTTTTTATTTGTTATCTCCCAGGCATTACGTTTTACATAAGCATATCAGGTTGTTCTAACTTACGGTTAAGGGTATTCAGTTCTTCAATAAATTGATTTCGTATATTCTTAGCATAAGGATTCTCCTGTTCAATGGTCAAAAATAAATCCATGGAATCCTGCCCAAGGTTTCGCTTTATATCTAACAGATACTGATAAGCCGGAGTTTTTTGTTCCACATCCGGAATATCCATTTCATTCACAGCCCTGCCTATGAAATGCGTTAACGCTTGTACATAAGCCATCTGCTGGTCATGAATCAAGGGAGTTCGCTCCATTACGTTAAGCTCTAAAACTTTAGAAAAAAACCGAAAGATGTTGCCATAAAGATGGGTACGCACCGGACAGACCACAATGTTAAGGCCTTTGATGCCAAACTTACCACTTTGAGGGCCGAAAAGCGGATGGGTACCAATAATCTGAACACTCTCCGGGAGATACTTTAGCATCAGGTCAACTGGTTTGATTTTTACGGATGAAATATCCATAACCAAAGCCTGTGGATTAATAATACCACTAATTTCCTGAATCAGCGATTCAAGGAACTGCACAGGAACTCCCAAGATGACAATATCTTTTTTCACAACCTCTTCCAATGTACCCCATGCTATCCCCATTTCCTCGGCAGCATCCGAGAGATTGATCTGGTCATACACAGTGATCTTAAAATATGGCTTAAGATGCGGAATAAAAAACCGCCCAAAGCTTCCAAATCCGATAATTCCTATTTCACCCATTTAATTTAAAAATATAAGCAAATATCAAAAAAAAATTAAACCTTTTACTCTTTAGCACGTATTTTCTAAGGTTAAGTAAATATTAAATTTCAAGAAAGTATTATTAAAATTATAATTTTTTTAAAAATTATTTTATATTTGAATTACTGAAAAAAAATCTTTAAAACTTTAGCCCTTATGAAAAAAATATTATTGATCTCCGGTTTAGTTGTATTTTTATCTGGTGCTTGTCGCCATTACACTTGTCCAACATACACTAAAGAGGACGTGAAAGAAATCAAAACCCAAGAAGAGAAGATCTAATCAAAAACCCTTTATAATGAAAATGTAAAGGGTTTAATAAAAATTAAACCCTTTCTTTTTATTATTTAAACTTGCTTTTAAGCTTAGCAAGCATATCATTCATATCCTCCTCTTTCTTCGGCTCAACTTTATCTTTCTTCTTTCGTTCCGGTTTATTCTCCGGCACATCACCCTTCATAGATAGTGAAATCCTTTTTCTTGACAAGTCTACTTCAAGTACGGTTACCATTACCTTCTGAGCTACCTTTACAACTTCATTAGGATCACTAACAAATCGATCGGCCAGATGACTTATATGAACCAAGCCATCCTGATGAACACCTACATCAACAAAAACCCCAAATTTCGTAATATTTGTCACTATTCCCGGCAATTTCATCCCCTGCCTTAAATCCTCAGGCTTTTCTATGCCTTCAGCAAAGCTAAAAACCTCAAATTGTTCCCTTGGATCACGGCCCGGCTTGGACAGTTCCTGAATAATATCAGTTAAAGTTGGCAGACCCACCTTTTCATTGACGTAATTTTTAACATTTATAGTAGACCTTACTGTAGAATTTTTTAGAAGATCTTTCACTTCACATCTAAGGTCTGTAGCCATTTGTTTTACCAGGTAATAACTTTCAGGGTGTACAGAACTGCTATCCAATGGATTTTTCCCATCCCTGATCCTCAGAAAGCCTGCTGCCTGTTCAAATGCTTTATCGCCCATGCGCGGGACTTTCTTCAATTCTTCACGTGACTGAAAGGGGCCATTCTGGTTACGAAACTCCACGATGTTTTGAGCCAACTGGCTTCCCAAACCTGATATATATGTCAGAATCTGCTTGCTGGCGGTATTTACTTCCACGCCCACGGCATTTACGCAACTCATGACCGTCTCATCCAATTTGTCTTTTAAAGCGCTCTGATCAACATCATGCTGATACTGCCCTACCCCTATGGATTTTGCATCAATTTTCACAAGTTCAGCTAAAGGATCCATCAACCTTCGTCCAATAGAGACCGCTCCCCGAACCGTAACATCATGATCAGGAAACTCCTCTCTGGCAACTTCTGAGGCCGAATAAACAGACGCCCCACTCTCATTTACCATTACGATCGCAATGGATGATGAAAGTCCTAATTTCTTGACAAACGTTTCTGTTTCCCTGCTGGCAGTACCATTACCAATGGCAACCGCTTCAATAGCGAACTTTTCACAAAGATCCTTAATAGTCTTTTCGGATTCTGCTGTCTTGTGCTGATATTCATGGGGAAAAATAGTGGTATTGTGCAGCAGTTTCCCTTGTTTGTCAAGACAGACTACTTTACATCCGGTTCTAAAAGCAGGATCAATAGCAAGTATATTCTTTTGCCCCAAAGGTGGAGCAAGCAAAAGTTGCTTAATATTATCACTAAAAACTTTTATAGCTTCTTCATCGGCTTTGTTCTTTGTAACCATCCGTACTTCCGTCTCCATGGATGGCTTCATCAACCTTTTATAACAGTCTTTAACTGCAAGTTTAATTTGCTCGGCTGACTCTCCGGTACTTTTCAAAAATTGTCTTTCCAGCAATTCAACAGCATCTTCTTCCGGGGGCAATATGTCCAACATCAGAAACAATTCACGTTCTCCTCTTCTCATAGCCAGCATGCGATGAGACGGAACTTTAGAAACGGCTTCTTCCCATTCAAAATAATCTTTATACTTCTCCCCTTCTCGTTCCTTGCCCGGAATGATTTTGGATCTAACTACACCTTTTGTAAAGAATAATTCACGTATTCTTTTTCTGCTCTGCACATCTTCATTTATCCATTCAGCAATAATGTCTCTGGCACCTGCCAGGGCTTCATCGCTTGAGTTAACCTCTTTCTCAGCATCAATGTATTGCTCTGAAGCAGACAGTATATCCCTGGAATTCTGTTCAAAGATCAATTTTGCCAGTGGCTCAAGTCCTTTCTCCCTGGCAATCGTGGCACGAGTCCGCCTTTTAGGCTTGTAAGGCAAATAAATATCTTCAAGCTCAGAAAGCGTAAGAGCTGCATGTATTTTGGCCTCCAAGTCGTCATTCAGCTTTCCCTGCTCTTTAATTGACTTTAAAATACTTTCCCGACGTTTATCAAGTTCGGTCAATTGTTGATTTCTGTCACGAATAGCACCAATTACAACTTCATCAAGGCTTCCGGTCATTTCCTTCCGGTATCTGGCTATAAAGGGGATTGTCGAACCTTCTTCCAACAACTTAAGGACTGCCTGTACTCCGGAAACCGGAACACTGAGTTCCGCTGCGATTTTTTTACTATGTAAGCTCAATTTCTAATTAATTTGTTAGAGATTCCAAAAATATCAAAGATGTCCTAAAGATTTCGGATAAATTATCCACACATCTAAAAATGATTACTTAACCGATACCGGCTTAAGAATATAGCCTTTTTGTCGTAGTAAAGAAATAATTCCGTTTTCGCCGGAAAGATGGGCTGCACCAACGGCTACAAAAACAGTTTTTTGACGAATTAACGCATGCATACGATCAGCCATTTTGAAATTTCTGTCATCAATAAGTGAAAAATTGAAGTCTTCGGGCAAGTCAGACTCATTAACTAACATATATAAGGAGTCCAGATCCTGGCCCATATAAAGCCGAACCATTTCCTCAATTGTCTTTTTCTGCTCATCAATATTTTTAACCTGATCCAATAACATTTCAGCCTGTTCATTAAGGTTATACCTGTTAAGTACCTCCATCTGCTCCTTAACCGTCTCCAAGCCCAGTACTTCCACCTTATGCTTCTTTGCATAATCCTGTAAAAACTCATCTACATTCTTAGTGACATCCTGATGAAGAAATTTTTCTGAGATAAGAGCAGAGGTAAAAATGGGCTTAATTTTATTGATCATTAAGGCATATATTCCCAAATTTTTCCGGGCATATTTTCTTATAATCTTATAGTCCTTTTTAGGCAAAAGTGTTTTCAAAGTAATACCTTCAGGCATTAAGAAAGAGTGCAACTCATTTTTTATAGAATCCTTTTCCATCACAATTTCACCCGCAAAAGCTTCACATGCCCTGATCTTAGACAACATGCCTTCACCAAAGAAAAAAACCCGCTTGTCCTTTACATGCATTGTCCCAAACAAGTAAGAAGGCTTTTCCAAACCATTTCCACTTATTTCCCAAAGAAGCGACTTTTCATTTTGCTGAGCATGAAGATGATTAACAAATGAAATGGTTAAAAATAAAAGAAAAGCATGTGCAGTCTTTAGGAACATATAAAGGAAAGTGATTTGTTAAATAAAGAATTTAAGCATTAAATATTTTAAAAATAGTAAAAAAAACTATGCATAAAGAATAAAAAACCACCTACTCTCTATAAAAAACACAAATTTTCATTAACAATACTTTAGAGCAACAGGTTAATACTATAGAAGATGAAAGGAATGTGGGACGAAAATTTAATGCAATGAAAAATCTAATACTCATCGTGACGTTGATTTTCCTGGGCAGCATGAATACAGCTCAGGCACAATTTATGAAGAAAGATCCTCACAAAGATTTGCTCTCTGTGAAAGTTAAAGAAAAGAATAATAAAAAAAGCAGAAAATTCAGAACAGACGAGAGGGTCAAAAAATTAAAAAAGAAAGATAAGGCAAACAAAGCCACAGCCAAACGAATTCAAAAGAAAAAGAAACAAAGAGAAATGGCAAGGCAAAAGCGGGTAAATAAAAACAGGGCTATTTATGGCAATAAGGAAACCCGTTACAATTCAAGCCATGTGGCAGTACCATCTTTGAAAAACTGATTTCCTCTCTGGAGGATTAAAATAGAAGCATCAATATACTGGATAAGTTATATTGATGCTTTTCTTTTGTAATGAGGAATAAGGGATAAGCCCAAAGTATTGCTGTTTTAGAAAAAGAGAGTTTAATAATACACACAATTTCATTAAATTGCCGTTTTAAAAGTATAAATCATCTACTTATGAGAATCCTTTTAGTAATCTTATTCACTCTTGCATTAAGTTTCAGTTCAAATACTTCATACGCCCAAAGTGACGAAAAACCTGCCAAAGTTAAAAAAGATAAGAAAAAAGGAATGGGGACTCAGGAAGACCTGGATAGGGACAACAAAAAGGCTTACAAAAAAAGTAAGTATGAAAAAATGAAGGACCCGGAAAAGAAGAAGAAACAGAAAAAAAATGATGTAACTCGCAAAAAAGCTGAAAAAATCGCTAATAAACGATTAAAAAAGGCTAAAAACAGAGTAAAAGTAAAAAAGAAAAAAGCTCGAAGATAATTCAGGAATTTAATTTTGGATAAATAAACCAATTTGTTTTCCCCAAGCCTCCGGAAACTTCTTTCCATGAGCCAACTTCCAGTTCAATGCTAATTGCACCACAGGTCGGGATGTTATTGATTTCATCCTTGGTTAAATATTCTGCAAAGTAGGTAAACCCGGGATTGTGGCCAAAAATCAGAACTTCATTAAAATTATCATCGAGACTGGTAACTACGCTCAATAAAGTCCTGAGCGATGCTTCATAAACATCTTCTTCCATTACCACGTTATTGCTATCAAAATTGAGCTGTTCGCAAATTAATTCTGCAGTAATCAGAGCTCTTTTTGCAGGACTGGAAATAATATGATCAGGTTGAACACCTAAATCGTGAAGTCTTCTTCCGATTCTCGGTGCATCATTATATCCCCGACTGTTAAGGTCCCTATCGAAATCCTTTTGACCTGATACTGACCAGTCTGATTTAGCGTGTCGAACTAAAATAAGGTTCTTTTTCATAAAAAATATTTAATCAAATTTAGAGTTTAAATTGTTATAAATAATGCAAAGGTTGTTCTTTTTAAAAAAAAATCCACATATTTGACCAAAATCAGATATTACAGTTAACATAAGATATGCCAAAAAATTTAGTGATCGTAGAGTCGCCGGCAAAGGCAAAAACAATTGAAGGATATTTAGGAAACGATTTTCTGGTAAAATCCAGCTATGGTCATGTGCGTGATCTGGCTAAGGGAGATCAGGCCATTGATGTAAAAAACGGGTTCTCTCCTACCTACCAGATATCCCCGGATAAAAAAGATATAGTTGATCAACTAAAAAAATTAACTAAGGAGGCTCAAACAGTTTGGCTGGCGACTGACGATGACCGTGAAGGTGAAGCAATCTCATGGCATTTAAAGGAAGCATTAGACCTTAAGGATGATAAAATACGCAGAATTGTTTTTCGGGAAATAACCAAGCAGGCAATTACAAATGCAATACAAACTCCTCGTGGAATTGACATTGACCTTGTTAATGCACAGCAAGCCAGGAGGATTTTAGACCGTTTGGTAGGTTTTGAAATTTCTCCTATTTTATGGAAAAAAATCAAAACCGGACTTTCTGCAGGGAGAGTGCAATCGGTAGCGGTTAGGATGGTTGTTGAAAGAGAAAGAGAAGTCGAAAAATTTAAAGCAAAAGCAGCTTTTAAAATAAGTGCTCATTTTGATGTTGGAGGAAAAAAATTAACCGCCGACCTGGCAGAACGATTTGAAAAGGAAGATGAAGCACAGGCCTTTCTTGAAAAATGCAAAAGCGCCTCATTTACCATTAAAAATCTGGAGAAAAAGCCGGCAAAAAAGACTCCTGCGCCTCCTTTTACAACTTCAACTTTACAACAGGAAGCAGGTAGAAAACTAGGCTTTTCCGTAGCCCAAACCATGACCATAGCCCAGCGTCTATATGAATCAGGAAAAATCTCTTATATGAGGACAGACTCCTTAAATCTTTCGGATTTTGCTCTGGATGCTGCTAAATCTGAAATTTCAAAGTCGTTTGGCAAAGAATATTCGCATACAAGAAAATTTAAGACAAAATCCCAATCAGCTCAGGAAGCTCACGAAGCCATACGGCCTACGGATTTTGCTGTAAGTGAAGCCGGCGAAGATCGAAATGAACAAAGGCTTTATGAACTCATCTGGAAAAGAGCCATAGCTTCTCAAATGGCCGATGCAGAACTGGAAAGAACAATCGTTACCATTGACATATCTACTGTACCACAAACATTAACAGCAACTGGAGAAATCATCAAATTTGATGGATTCCTAAAGGTTTACATCGAATCAACTGATGATGAAGATGCTGATGAAGAAAGTGCGGGAATGCTGCCGCCTCTGACGAAAGGACAAGAATTAAAATTGAATTTCATGAAAGCCCTTGAGCGTTATTCAAGGCCACCGGCAAGATTTACAGAAGCTAGTCTGGTTAAAAAACTGGAAGAAATGGGTATTGGAAGACCTTCTACCTATGCTCCTACCATCTCAACGATTCAAAAAAGAGGCTATATCTTAAAAGAGAACAGAGACGGAAAAGAACGAAAGCTTAAAGAAATGATTCTTAAGAATCTAAATATTGAAAAAAACACCATTACCGAGAACACAGGCCAGGAAAAAGGCAAATTATTTCCCACGGATTTGGCAATGATCGTTAATGACTTCCTTGTACAGCACTTTCCTAATATTACTGACTATTCCTTCACAGCCACCGTTGAAAAGGAGTTTGATGAAATTGCTCATGGAACAAAAAAATGGAATAAAATGATTGAAGAATTTTACTCCGGATTTCATGAAAAGGTTGAGGAAACTGAAAACATAGACCGAGCCTCAGTAGGGACTTCAAGGGAACTTGGCGTGGATCCTAAAACAGGGAAGAACGTTCTTGTCAGGCTAGGCAGGTTTGGCCCCCTGGCTCAACTTGGTGAAGCTGAAGAAGGAGAAAATGGACAAAAACCGACCTATGCCAGTTTACGAAAAGGACAACTTCTAGAAACCATTACACTGGAAGAAGCGCTTGACCTTTTTAACCTGCCAAAGGAAATCGGGGTTTTTGAAGATAAACCCATGACCGTGGCTATAGGTCGTTTTGGCCCATATATTAAGCATGATAATAAATTTTATTCTATAGCAAAAGATCTTGATCCTCTTTCTATAGATGATAAAAAAGCTATAGAGTTAATTGAGACCAAGCGAAAAGCTGATCAGGAAAAAGAAATAAAGATATTTCCTGAAAACCCTGATATTAAAATTCTTAACGGACGTTTTGGACCATATATACAAGCAGGAAAGAAAAACGTAAAAATTCCTAAAGACAAAGAACCTAAAGATCTTACACTGGAAGAATGCCTTGACCTGGCTGAAAAAGCTCCGGAGAAAAAAGGACGCTTTACCAGGAAAAAGAAGTAAGTAGTAGGGTTGATAAGGTATTGATTTATTGGTTATTGGGATATTGAGTTAGGGTGTTAATAAGATATTGTTTATAAGGGAATCAGGGTTATAAATTAATACGTTACCAAAACAAGATAAATATCTAATATTCAGGCATATCGAACCAAATTTAACTTCAAAAAAATGAAGAAAATCGTGGTTTTAAGCGGTGCAGGCATAAGCGCAGAAAGTGGAATTTCCACCTTTCGGGATTCAAATGGCTTATGGGAAAACCACGACATTATGGAAGTGGCTTCTCCTCAGGGATGGCATGCCAATCCTGAATTGGTTCTCAACTTTTACAATCAAAGAAGAAAACAAGCAACAACAGTCCACCCTAATGAAGGCCATCTGGCACTAGCAAGACTTGAGGACAGGTATTATGTGACCGTAGTTACGCAAAACGTAGACAATCTTCACGAAAGAGCGGGGTCAACAAACATCATTCACCTTCACGGAGAATTATTTAAATCCAGAAGCACTTGTGACGAGACGCTTGTTTATAATATGGATCATTGGGAGCTAAACCTGGGAGATACCTGCGAAAAAGGATCTCAATTAAGGCCACACATCGTATGGTTTGGAGAATTGGTCCCAATGATGGACAAAGCAATTAAAGAGGTTAGAAAAGCCGACATATTTATTGTAGTGGGAACCTCTCTTCAGGTATATCCGGCTGCCGGTTTACTTGATTATGTTTCCAAAGACATTCCTACCTATGTGATAGATCCTAAAATGCCTCAGGTCCACCAACGTAAAAACCTCTTTCTCATAGAAGAGAAAGCAAGTACGGGCTTGAAAAAGTTAACTGATCAATTATTAGCGGAAGTATCCTGATTGCCGGTATCAACAGAAGGTAATTCGCTTTTAGGTTTTATTTCAACCTTGCGATAATACCAGGCGCACATTGTTCCTGCCAAAGCTCCAAAGAAATGTGTTTCCCAAGAAATATTCTGATGAAAAGGGAATAAGCCCCAAACCATACCTCCGTATACTATTGTAACAAGTAAGGAAAGCCCCATAGACTTTCGGTCATTACGAAAAATACCACTAAAAAAAATAAAGGCCGCAATTCCATAAATCAAGCCACTTGCACCTAAATGATAGCCCCTGCTGGTAGCAGATACCCAAACCCACATCCCGCTAAGTATATAAATCCAGCAGAAAACTTCAAAAACCATTCGTCGGTAAAAAAAGACGAGCAAAATCCCAAGAATTGCCAGAGGCAAGGTATTGGAAAGTAAATGCTGATTATCACCATGAACAAGAGGTGCGGTCAATATTCCCGGTAGCCCTTTAAGAGCCCGGGGAAAAATTCCCAGATACCGAAAATCCAATTCAAAAAATATCTCTGCATACCGTACCAACCACAATAAACCTATGATTAAGGCAGGGTAAAATAAACTCTCGGCAGCTTTTCTATTTTCATTATGCATATCTAGTACTAACGTTTTTTTCAAAAATTAGTTAAAAAAAAACCGGAACTGTTTCCAGTTCCGGTTTTTTTTATGGGTATCTAAACTTAGTTCCAAGTTGAAGCAGAAGCAGCAGTAGAAGCAGCAGCGGCAACAGCTAATGTAACAATAAGGCCAAGGATAACACCAATAGCACCGCAAATTAAACCAGCGATAGCCATACCTTTACCATCTTCATCTCTAACTAGACCAATGATACTGAAAAGAACACCACCAGAAGCGATAAGT
>JBKBXU010000032.1:11644-21862 GCA_046313675.1 Cytophagaceae bacterium | reverse complement strand
TCCGTTGTTCCTTTGGGAACTGATTCAGAGAAGGAATAAAACTGAGTCTCTCTTTCAAGAAGCTCTCTGGGCCTGAAACCAATAATCCCCGGTTCCTCCACCTCAACTGTTTTTACAATTCTTTCGCCATTGCGCAAGACTCCTATGGTAGTCTCCTGTCCTGCTTTTTCACGCAAGGCTGCCTGTATTTCATGAAAATATTCTATGGACTCATCTCCTACCTGAACAATTCTGTCGCCTTTCTGAAGACCTGCGCGATAGGCAGGTGTGCCGGACATAACCCTGTCAACTTCAAAAGGAAAAATAGGGCTTATGAACTCATCTTTTCTCTCAGATAAACGACCTACAAAATCATTTGGAATAGAAATATCAATGGTATCATCGTTTCTTACTACAGTATAATAACTTCCACTGGTCAAAAGAACATCGGCACTCAAAACTTCAGAAAACCGCTCGTATTCCTTCCCGTTTACTTTAATTATTTTATCACCGGTACGAAGCCCGATTTCTTCTGCAAGACTGTAAGCTACTATACCTCTCTCATTTACCTCCTCTTTGGTAAGGTATTCCTCACCATAATAATAGATAACAAATATGAAGATCAGTATACCTACAATGATATTGACCACGATTCCGCCAACCATCACGATAAGTCGTTGCCAGGCTGGTTTTGCCCGAAATTCATATGGTTCCGGATCTTTGGATAGGTTTTCGGTATCAAGTGACTCATCCACCATTCCGGATATTTTCACAAAACCTCCCAGAGGGATCGAGCCAAGTGAATATTCTGTATCACCTACTTTAAAACCAAAAACTTTTGGAGGAAAGCCAATTGAGAATTTCTCAACGCGCATTCCAAAAACCTTTGCAGCCACCATATGCCCTGCTTCATGAACACCTACTAAAATAGAAAGTGCCAGAAGTAACTGGGCTGCCATAATCAATATTTCCATGATTCCGTAATACTAATAATTTAAACTTTTGATCGCAAACTTAAAGCCCGTTCTCTTGTAATTTTATCTGTCTCCATATAATCTCTTATATCCGGTGCTGAAACATAAGGGACGTTTGCCATACAATTAGCAATAAGGTCAGACATTTCTAAAAAACTTATATTCTCATTTAAAAACTCACTAACAGCTACCTCATTGGCAGCATTTAAAACACAGGCCATATTACCACCTTTCATTAGGGCTTCATAAGCTAATCCCAAATTGGGAAAATTTTCCATATCAGGTTTCTCGAAGGTTAGATTCGGATAATCCAGGAAATTAAACCGGGGATAATCTGATTTAATACGACCTGGATAACTTAACGCATACTGAATAGGTAAACGCATATCCGGCAGTCCCATCTGGGCTTTCATAGAACCATCCTCAAACTGCACCAGCGAATGTATAATAGATTGTGGATGTACCACTACATCTATTTGTTCGGGAGCAAGGGCGAATAACCATTTTGCCTCAATTACCTCCAGGCCTTTATTCATGAGTGAAGCCGAATCTATGGTGATTTTGGCTCCCATATCCCAATTTGGATGTTTTAAAGCCTGCTGCTTAGTAACATTTCTCAGAAAATCTTTATCCTTGCCCCTAAAGGGACCACCCGAAGCAGTAAGAATAATCTTCTCTATTGGATTATGGAACTCTCCTGCCAAACATTGAAAAATGGCAGAATGTTCAGAATCTACAGGATAAATATTTACACCCTTGCCCGCAGCGAGTTTTGTTACCAGATCACCGGCAACAACCAGGGTCTCTTTATTTGCTAAAGCTATGTTAATTCCATTCTCAATAGCCCGTAAGGTCGGCATTAATCCTGCATAACCGACAAGTGCTGTCAATACCAAGTCAATGCAACCGCTGTCCATAACAGATGTTACAGACTTCTCACCGGCATATACCTTAATGTCATGCGGATCTAAAGCTTCAAAAACTCGATCATATAAAGCTTCATTGCCAATCACGACAATATTAGGCTTAAACTCCAAAGCCTGCTTTATTAATAAATCAGCATTATGATGAGCAGTCAAGATCTCTGCCTGAAACTTATCAGAATGAACCCTTATTACATCCAGAGCCTGTGTTCCTATAGAACCTGTTGATCCTAATATCGCAATTCGCTTCAAATCACTATTTCCCTTTACAGGCATTATTTTAAAAAAAGAATTCATTTTAAGGGCAACCGGCATCCTTAGGTTGCTTTTATAATCCTAAATTACGGATTATAACTTATATTTTACTAAAGAATCTGCTATTTTTCTATCATTGGACAAACGAGGAACTTTGTTTTGCCCACCAAGTTTTCCTATAGATTTCATGTATTCTATAAATGCCCCTTTTCTAAGAATAGCAAGTTCCAAAGGACGCAAAATACTTCCACTTATCAAATCATAGTAATAGACGTTGAGTTTAACCAGGGCATCATCCAGGTCCTTTGCAAATGCCTGTGGATCTTTTGGCGGATTTGCAAATTCAACCAGCCATTCGTGGTAAGGTAGTCCTTCCTCAGGCGTAACCTGGGGTGCAACCGTAAACTCAACGACCTCTGTGTCGGGGTGTTTCTCCATAGCTATTTTCATAGCATTTTCTACCTCCTCCCCAATCACATGCTCGCCAAAAGCGGAAATAAAATGTTTAATTCTTCCGGAAACAATCAGCCTGTACGGATTTTTAGATACAAATTTTACGGTATCCCCAATAGAATATCCCCATAATCCGGCATTGGTATTTAAGATATCCGCATAGTTTACACCTAACTCTACCTCTTCAATGCTCAGGCGTGATGGGTTTTCATTAAAGTATTCATCCGCAGGAATAAACTCGTAAAATATCCCACTATTTAAAAGAAGAAGCAAACCAGGTTCCGTCTGTGAATCCTGAAATGCGATAAACCCTTCCGAAGCAGGGTATGTTTCAATGGAATCTATTTTCTTTCCAATTGTATCAAAGAGTTTGGCCTTATAAGGTTCAAAATTAACTCCCCCATAAATAAATAAGGAAAACTCAGGAAACACGTCTTTGATTTTTTTCCCGGTACGTTCCACAATCCTGTCAAAATACATTTGTACCCAGGGAGGTATTCCTGAAATAAGGCTCATTGGTTGATGAACAGTTTCATCAATGATCTTATCCAGTTTAGCCTCCCAGTCCTCCATACAATTAGTTTCATAGGATGGCATTTGGTTAGTCCTCAAGTAGCCTGGAACGTGATGATTCACTATTCCCGACAACCTTCCAATATGAATGCCATTTTTTTCGGTCATTTCAGGACTCCCCGATAAAAATATAAGTTTCTTATCCAGAAAATCCGATTTTCCCGTTTCATGAACATAATTCAA
The DNA here is from genome assembly GCA_046313675.1 of Cytophagaceae bacterium. Taxonomy (GTDB): domain Bacteria; phylum Bacteroidota; class Bacteroidia; order Cytophagales; family Cytophagaceae; genus JBKBXU01. The sequence goes on along the minus strand of JBKBXU010000032.1, from coordinate 18,522 downwards.
AATGGCGTCACGTGCTGCATTAATATGATGCGGTATGGAATCCTTAGAAATTGGAATGTATTTTATTCCAGATGTCGTCCCAGAGGTTTTAGCAAAATACAATGGTAAGCCCGGCCATAAAACGTCCTTCTCCCCACCCACAACACGATTTACATAAGGAGCAAGTCCTTCATAATCCCTTATAGGTATGCGTTGCTTAAAATCTTTATGATTTTTAACAGATGCAAAATCATGGTCTTTGCCAAAGGCTGTATTTTTTGCCTTTTGAATTAGTTGCTTAAAAACTTTCCTTTGTGTTTCAGCAGGATCTGCCATCCACTTTTGCTGCTTTTTTACAACATAAGCAGCAAATGGCTTACTTAATATAGATTTTATTCCCATAGTCTGAAGCAAAGATAAGGATAAATAAATCTTACTGAAATCCCTTTTTACCAATTGCAATAGCGGTCAAACACATAAAAAATACATTTTTATAAAAAATAGCGTTAAAAATGCATACTTTTTGCTATTATAAAATCGGATCTGAAATTTTTAAGGAAATGAAAAACTACTTCAAATTAATAATCATCGCCCTTGTAGCCGGATTTTCAGGAGCTTACATCCACAACCGTGTGAATCCGAATAAAGAGACTATTTATTATGAAAGCACTGATCGGATGTCACGAAATTTTGCGTCTCTGCATCACGCTCAAATGACAGAAGTAAACAAAGACTTTGTGTCAGCTTCAGCTTTAAGTACACAATCGGTTGTGTACATTAAGACATCATCAACTCACCATAACCAAATAAGTTGGTTTGACATGTTCTTTAATCATGGCGGGGGTTCACAGCAAGTAAGCGGATCCGGTTCGGGAGTCATTTATACTTCCGATGGTTTTATAATCACAAACAACCACGTCATAGACAAGGCTGAAAAAATTGAAGTGGTGCATGACAAAAGAACCTATGAGGCTAAGGTAGTAGGAAGAGACCTTTCCACAGATCTTGCCTTGCTAAAAGTAGAAGCCGTTAATTTACCGGCAATTAAAATGGGAAGCTCTCATGAAGTCAACATTGGTGAATGGGTGCTTGCAGTGGGAAACCCATTCAATCTTACTTCGACGGTAACTGCCGGAATAGTGAGTGCGAAAGCAAGAAATATCAATGTCCTTAACAGCGCCTTCCCTATTGAATCATTTATTCAAACAGATGCTGCCATCAACCCGGGTAACAGTGGTGGAGCTCTGGTAAATTTGAAGGGAGAGCTTATTGGCATCAACACGGCCATTCTTTCCAAAACAGGTTCGTACTCCGGATATGGATTTGCCGTTCCATCCGACATTGTACGAAAGGTGGTGAAAGACCTTATAAATTTTGGAGAAGTACAGAAAGCATTTCTTGGAGCAGAGGTCAGTGACATCAATCAGGAGACTATTAATCAGCATGGATTAGATATATCTGATTATAATGGAGTAGCAGTGGTTTTTTTACAAAAAGACGGTTCAGCGGAGAAAATAGGCCTGAAAAAAGGCGATGTAATAATAAAAATTAATGAATTTGAAGTAAACAGCAAAGCCACCTTTGATGAATTCTTAAGTTATTTTACTCCTGGTGATAAAATAAAAATCCTTTATAAAAGAGACGATAGAATAAAAGAAGCCCAAGTGGTTCTGACCAACAGAGAAGGTACCACGGAGATTCTAAAAAGAGAAATATACACAGCTGAGTCTATAGGTGCCGATCTCGAAGCCCTATCAAAAGTAGAAAAAGATAAACTGGGGATTACCGGAGGTGTCAGAATTGTAAAAGTTAAAAATGGCTTGATCCGAAGACTCGGAATAAGCGAAGGATTTGTCATTACCGGAATAAATCAAATAGCTATTCAGTATCCTGAAGAAGTAGTAGAAATTCTTGAAAAAGTAAGAGGGAAAGTCCTTATCGAAGGTATTACCAATAACGGGGTAAAAGGATATTATTCCTATTACTTTTAAATTCATCTAGTTCCATTTAAAAAGCCACTTTTAGTGGCTTTTTTTGATCCATCAAATTTATTGTAAAAGAGACTCGCTAAGTTCAAAGTCTCACATATTCCCAGTTATTGAAAAAATTTGGTTAATAGGAAGGTGCTTACCCCTATTTTGCAATGTATTAATGCATTTTTTACACGCTTCTAATCATATTTTGGAAAAAATACCCCCAATTCTCAATCCGATTATGGCCACCGGGCCTGAATATGCCGGATAAAAAAAAGAGCGTGTGAAGGATCTAAAATGACCCCTTTCTTTATAGGGAAGGGTGTAGCGCATACCTACGCCTGAATAAAAATCCATAATTAGCTTTTTGATCCTTAGTTGCATTCCATAACTAATATTTAAACCAGCTTTATTGAACGTTTGACTGATTTCGGCAGGAGCCAACCTTAGGAATGTCAAGCCTTCGCTTTCAAAGCTAACATATTCTTCACCAGGGTAACGTACAGTAGAACGTTGATAAAAAACTCCAGAACTTAAGTATATTGAAACTACTTTTTGTGGATCTGTAAGGTAGTGTTTAAAATTAAGCTCAAAAGCAAAAGAAAGTATATCATTATCCGGTGGCTGCATAAAAAAAATACCACCGCTTCGGTCGTCCCTGATAATTCCTTTTTGCATCATTGAAGCAAAGACAATAGAACTTCTTTGAGAAATACTTTTTTCTGCATCCAGCCTTAGCCAATAATTTAATAAATGTGTAGGCGTATAAGTTAAAATAAAGAAACTTGAAGAATCCTGTGCCTGTACAGGCTTTAGTGCCAGAAATACGAAAACCGTTATGATTCCTTTGAAAAACTTCCTATTCATTTCCGATGCCTATTTTACTCAAAAGATTTATTTCTTCATTTTCGTACCTATACTGATAAAGTCCATCGTCAGCCATGACCATTAATAGTCCATTATAAGGGATGACATCTTTGGCATTTATAGAGAAGTGTTTCTTTAGTACTATTTCATTAACATTACTTGCATCGTAAACCTTTAGCCCATTGTCGCAGACGAACAACGAATGCTGGTCAATTCCCAGGCCATGTGGGTTGGTCATTGGATATTCTTTGACAAGAAAAGGGTTTCTCACATTAGATATGTCCACAATTTCAAGTCGGTTGACGCCTCTCATGCAGGTTGTGCCGGTACGTAAGGTTACATAGGCATAATTATCGTCAGCCACTACAGGGTCGCAACTTATAATATGTTCATATACGGATAGTTTTAAAGGTCTCGTCGGATTAGAAATATCGTATATATGCATTCCCCATTCAGAGCCAAGAAACAGCAAAGTATCTTTGGGGAAAATAGTTTCCATGCCCCAACCCACATTGTATTTGCTAATAAAATCTGGTTTGGAAGGGTTTTGTACAGAAAGGCAATGAAGCTCGTTTTCTGTTAAAACAAACATATTGTTGTTTACAACAGCAAATCTGGCCAAAGAACCGCCTATTCCACTGCTGCCACCAGCGGAACTATTGGAAGATCCGGGTGAGGTATTGTCTGCTTTGTCACAAGACCAAAGCAATACCAATGATAATATAAGTATATATTTTCTCATGCTTATTATCTTTTTTCCCAAGCTACTATAACGGTATGTCCCGGCCGTTTACTTTTTTGATACATATTTGGTATATATCCATCGGGCGAGTTTAATTCTGGAAATAGTTCTTCAACTCTTCCTGTGACCGAAATTGAATTAATTGAGGTGAATTGAATGGCTACAAGGTCTGTCAGGTGTTCCGCATAAATTACATTTCCTTTCATGGCTATATCGGTACATCCTTGAACCCTTATAAAAGCCAGGTTTTCAGGATTGGCGGGATCAGAATTGTCAATGATATGAACACCTTCCCCTTGTTCACTAAGTAGAATATACGGATCCCTGAAATAAATCTTCCCTGTGTGTTGAATGTCCCTGGGATGTTCAAGCTTAATACTTTTGTCAAGGTCTTTTCTGTGCATCAATATAGGCTTGTAGTTACCTTCATCTAAATAAGGGTCATCTTTTTTGCCACATGTCGTCAGAACTAGAATAATAAAAAACAAAAATAGATTTCTCATCTTCAGATGCTTAATTTTCAAATAAAGATATAGTTTTTTTGTAAAATCCCAACATACAAGATATTAATAATATGTTACCAAAATAGTATGACAACATATTATCCTTGGTTTATCAAGTCTGATCAAAACTTTAACATGTGGAAAAGGGAAACCCGTATCGAAGAGGTGACAAATTACAAGGTAAAAGGATTATTGCTCCTACTTCCATTTAAAACTATTTAGTGACTTTTTGCCCCTTTTTTAAATCTCTATATCACTTCAGGTAAAAAAAAATAAGACAAACAAAACAAATACTAAGACAAAACACGTATAAAGTAAGACTAAAGTTAAAAAATTATCTATGAAAACTTTTATTATATTATCTTTATTTTCGCTAATTCCGTTAGCAACAGCAGCTAAAAATGAAAAAATCAATATTAAGAAGACAGAAAAGGCTGCACAAGGTTATTTTCTAAGTCAGAATTATAAAAAGGCACTTAACCTCTATCTTGAATTAGAACCATATAAAGAGAATGATTTCAACTTTAATTTTAGGGTAGGGATATGTTATTTACATTCATCTACCAAAAACAAAGCGATTCAATATTTGGAAAATGCCAGGAAGCTAACAAAACATAAGTACGACCACCCGGAAGTAAATTATTATTTAGCCATAGCTTATCATTATGATTATGAATTTGTCAAAGCGATCAATTTGTATAAAGAATACAAGAAAATATTAGATCCTTCAGATCCCATAGAAGCAGAAGAAATTCAACATGTAAATCTTAGGATTAACCAATGTACTAACGGCCAGAAATTAGTTAAAAACCCTGTAGATGCAGAAGTAACCATTGTTAATTCTGCAATTAACTGTCCTTATGCTGACTTTTCTCCTTTTATCAGCATTAATGAACAAACAATTTACTTTGCTTCCCAACGTCCTTCCACAGAACTTGGGAACAAGGTTGCACAAGATACCGATGATTATTATAGCAATATATATATAGCAGATCAATCAGAAGGGAAATGGCAAAATGCATATTCAATGAGTGGAGAAGTGAATAGTTCGTTTCATGATAAACCCACTTACGCTACAGCTGATGGAACCAAATTAATCATAAACAGAACTGTCAATCATAAAACTTCGAAAATACTAATAAGTGAATTAGAATCAGGAAAATGGAGCTATCCCAAAGAATTAGGGGGAGAAATCAACAATAATAGCTGGAATTCAGGCGGTTGCCTTTCTCCTGATGGGAAAAAGCTATTTTTCGCAAGTGATCGCCAGGGTGGTTATGGGGGTATGGATATTTATGTCTCAGAATTACAGAATGATGGAACATGGGGCAAGGCAAAAAATTTAGGCCCAAACATAAATACAAAATATAACGAAGAGGCTCCATTTATCCATTATGATGGTCAAACACTATACTTTGTTTCTGAGGGTCACACAAGTATGGGAGGCTATGACATCTTCAAAAGTGAACACATTAAAGACAAATGGAATACGCCCCATAATTTAGGGTATCCAATCAATTCTCCTGATGATGAAACTGGAATTTCATGGACTGCAGATGGCAAAACAGGATATTACAGCACCATTAGGGAGGCCGGATATGGAAATGAAGACATAATGATGATTAAGTATAGAGACGAAAATTCCATCATCACTTCATTACCACCCCTTAAAGCAGGAATAGTAGAACTGAAAGAAGAAGTAGAGGAAGCAACTCATGTTATAATTCCTTCTGCAAATGAAGTTGAATGCAAAAAAATGGATGTAAAAATCTTCAAGGCAGGGGATTATCTTTCCGAAAAGGTCCATTTCCCATTCAATGAATATGAATCAATAACTGAATATTCAAAAAAAAGGCTTGAAAATGTAATCAAAGTACTTCAAGAGAATCCCAAATTAAAATTAAACCTTTGCGGATACACCGATCAAACTGGTAATGTAGTATATAATAAATACATCTCTGAAAAAAGGGCAAAAACAGTTTATAATTATCTGGTAAGTCAGGGAATTTCTCCCGAACGTCTAAAAGTAACATCCTTGGGCTGTAGTAACCCAGTAATAGACATCCCATCACCACATGTAAAAAATCGAAGAGTAGAGTTTCAAATCATCTCCTTTTAAAACAACAAAGGCCGCTATGCGGCCTTTTTGTTGTTTGGAATTATTGATTAATACCTATACAGATGATTTTAATTTAATCCTTTTTGTTAATTCCTGCATGGTAGCATTGAACTTTTTATCTGTATCCATCATATCATTTACTGCAGTCAATGCATGAATTACTGTGCTATGATCCCGGTTACCAAAATGGTACCCTATGGACTTCAACGACATGTTGGTATAATTTTTAGCAAAATACATTGAAACCTGACGAGCAATAACAATTTCCCGCTTTCTGGTTTTCGCTTTTAAAGATTCTACCGGGACATTAAAGTATTCCGATACGAACTTCTGAATAAAGTCTATGCTTACTTCACATTCAATTTCCTGTACAATATTTTTCAGCGTCTGCTTGGCAAGCTCCAGGTCTATCTCTTTTTTCACCAATGATGATTGAGCTATCAAAGAAATCAACACTCCTTCTAAGTCCCTGATATGCGTATCTATGCTGTAGGCAAGGTATTCCAATACATCATCAGAAATAGAAATCCCTTCATTTTCAAGTTTCTTTTGAATTATGGCAATCCTGGTTTCAAAATCAGGTTGCTGAACATCTGCAGAAAGCCCCCATTTGAACCGCGATAATAAACGCTCTTCCATACCCTTCAGATCTCTCGGAGGCTTATCACTGGTCATAATTATCTGCTTACCGGACT
>JBKBXU010000032.1:0-11634 GCA_046313675.1 Cytophagaceae bacterium | reverse complement strand
AAATATCTGGAAAAACGTTTCCTGTGTTTTCTCCTTTCCAGCCATAAACTGGACATCATCTATAATTAATACATCAACACTTTGGTAGAAATTATAAAAATTTTGGAAAGTGTGACTTTTTATTGATTCAATATATTGATTAGAAAATTTTTCGGAGGTTACGTAATGGACAAATTTTTCAGGCTTAGCTTTAACAACTTCATTACCTATTGCCTGTACAAGGTGTGTCTTACCAAGGCCGGTACCACCAAATATCATCAAAGGATTAAAAGAGGTTATTCCAGGCTTGTTTGCTACCGCATATCCTGCTGAACGCGCCAACCTGTTGCAATCGCCTTCTATAAACGTATCAAAAACATATTTGCCATTTAAGGGTGTTCCGAAGTAATCTAAATTACGACTATCATTCGTATTCTTCGCAACCTGCTGGCCTTTGCCATTACCTGCCTGTCCCGAAGTAGGGACATTTATGGTAAAGGGCTTATACTTCTCATTCCCTTTTTCCATAATAATGGAATATTCCAATCTACCCTGAGGTCCCAGTTCAATATCAATAGCCTTTCTCAAAACATTCACATAATGCTCTTCCAACCATTCATAAAAGAAATGGTTTGGAACCTGTATCGTCAATACCTCATTCTGTAATTTTACCGGAACTATAGGTTCAAACCATGTCTTGTAGGTTTGCTCCCCTATAGTCTCCCTGATAAAACGGAGACAGTTATTCCATACTGTTTTACAGTCGTTTATTACGTACATAAAATCCTGAATTAATTTAAAAAATAGGCCACTCTTTTTTTAGAGGGAAACAAATTTGTTAATTTTTTTTTAAACAAAAAAATGCCAAAAAACTTGATTTTTAAATTTCCGTTTGGACAATCTGATAACTAAATGTTAAATAAAAAATATATTTAAAAGTTTATAAATTTTCTTTATTTATTTATATAGACATTTAACATTCCCTTAACAATTCTTTGTTCCAACATGTATTTCTTACATAGATTTTTCATGTAATGTTACAATTACCTAAAGGTTTATTATAAAAATAAATTTTCAATGTTTTCCCCTTATTATATTTTTTTGTTTATTATGAAATAAATAACATCTGATGGACAATTATCAAGACCTTTTAAAAAAATTTAAAGACATCTCTTTTGAAGAATGGAGTGCAAAAGCAGAAAGAGAGCTAAAAGAAAAGTTGTCAGATTGGGAACCTTATAAGGGCCTAAAAATTACCCCATTTAAGGCAAGTGCTCATCCTGTTTCATTTATTAATACCCAAAAAACTGCTTGGAAGTATAGAGAAAACATACCTGATTCTGCTGAATCAATCACATTTGCATTAAAAAATGGAGCTGAAGCATTTTACCTTTCAGACAATAATCCGAAGATTGTTCCTAATAATTTCCCTGTTCATTTTACCAACACCTGTTCGCCTGCTGAACTTTTAAAAAATGTAAAAGCCGAATCACTCAAAGGATCTGCCAGAGAACATTTATCTACCACCACACATACACAGGAATACCTTAATGCCTTCGAATTATTAAAAGAAAATAAGGACTTTAGGATTCTATCAATAATCAGCGAAAAAAATGATAATTCTGAAACCGAAACAGCAAAAATACTTCAAAAATCGATCGAAATACTACATCATTTCGATAAAGAGAAAATCTCACCCGAAACTATACTGAATCATTTCGAATTTAACATCCATTTAACCGACCATTTCTTTATTAATATCGCACGGATCAGAGCCATTAGGCATCTTTGGGAGCAGATCAGCTTGCAATTCAGTAATACACCCTTACACACCCCCATAAATGCCATCCTCTTTACAAAAGAAGACCAGGAAGATCACTTAATTCTTCTTAACAATACAATACAGTTTATGGCCGCCGTATCCGGAGGATGCGATTCCATAAGCTTATTAAGCCGAAATTCGCATTTGCAAAACCTAAACAGAAATATCTCAAACTTATTACGCCATGAATCATGGTTTGACAAAGTGGGAGATCCGGGAGCCGGAGCATACGTTATCGAAGAAACGACCAGAAAAATCTATACAAATGTAGTAGAGCAACTTAAAAAAAATCTACCGCAAGGAGTGGATTGGAGTCTGATTAAATTTGAAAATCCGACGCAAAAAGATTCATCAAAATTAAGCAAAACCATTACTCCTGAAGGAATAAACCTGAAATCTCAATTTCATAATGAAGACCTGGCCGGAATCCCTTTATTTAAAACGTCTGCGGGAAGCCCGCCTTTTTTACGGGGTCCCTATGCAAGTATGTACCTGGGCAGGCCTTGGACAATACGGCAATATGCTGGATTTTCCACCGCTGAAGAATCAAATGCATTTTACAGACGTAACCTGGCTGCAGGGCAAAAAGGCCTATCTGTGGCATTTGATCTTGCGACCCACCGAGGTTACGATTCTGACCATCAGAGGGTAAAAGGCGACGTAGGAAAAGCCGGCGTTGCTATAGATACGGTGGAAGATATGAAAATTCTCTTTGATGGGATTCCTCTTGATAAAATGTCTGTTTCCATGACCATGAATGGAGCTGTAATCCCTATTCTGGCCTTTTACATTGTAGCAGCGGAAGAGCAAAATGTACCTCCTGAACTATTAACAGGTACCATACAAAATGATATCCTCAAAGAGTTCATGGTTAGAAATACTTACATCTATCCACCTGAACCATCCATGCGGTTAATAGCAGACATCTTTAGGTACACCTCGAAAAACATGCCCAAGTTTAACTCAATTAGCATTAGTGGCTATCATATGCATGAAGCAGGAGCCAGCGCTGATATAGAACTAGCTTATACACTGGCAGATGGACTGGAATATGTAAGAACCGGACTTGCTGCTGGCATAGAAATTGACAATTTTGCCCCACGATTATCATTCTTCTGGGGTATAGGAATGAATTTCTTTATGGAAATAGCTAAAATGAGAGCAGGAAGAATATTATGGGCAGGGATGATGAAGCAATTCAATCCTAAGAGTGAAAAATCGCTGGCCTTAAGAACACACTGCCAAACTTCAGGATGGAGCTTAACGGCTCAGGATCCACACAATAATATTATGCGTACATGTATTGAGGCAATGGCCGCCACACATGGACATACTCAATCGCTCCATACCAATGCCCTTGACGAAGCTTTAGCACTACCTTCTGAGTATTCGGCAAAAATTGCAAGGGATACGCAATTGTTTTTGCAAAAGGACACCGATATTTGCCATCTGATAGACCCTTGGGGAGGATCGTATTATGTAGAGTATTTAACACATTCTTTAGCGCAAAAAGCCTATTCACTTATTAAGGAAACAGAAGAGCTGGGTGGCATGGCAAAGGCTATAGAATCGGGCATTCCTAAAATGAAAATTGAAGAATCTGCTGCTAAAAGACAGGCGCGAATCGATTCAGGAAAAGAAACCATTGTAGGCTTGAACAAATTTCAGCTTAATGATAAAACCAATATTAAATTATTAAACATTGACAACAATGAAGTTCTTACTAAGCAAATATCCAGACTGGAGCAAGTAAAAAGGGAAAGAAATAATGAAGCGGTAGACTACGCATTGCAGGAAATATCACAAATTGCAGCTTCAGGAAAAGGCAATTTATTAGAAGCGGCCATAAAAGCAGCCAAAGTTAGAGCTACATTAGGAGAAATATCAAGTGCTATGGAAAAATCATTCGGCCGGTATAAAGCTTCGGGCAAAACGGTCACCGGTGTTTATTCAAAAGAAGCAGGGGATCAGAAAAACATTCAAGAGGCAAGAAGCCTTGTAGAAAAATTCATTGAGTTGGATGGAAGAAGGCCTCGAATTTTAGTAGCTAAAATGGGTCAGGACGGCCACGATCGGGGTGCACGTATTGTTGCCAGCGCTTTTGCGGATATGGGTTTTGATGTAGATATTGCTCCCTTATTTCAAACACCTCAGGAAGTAGCTATGCAGGCTTCCGATAATGATGTACACATCATAGGAATTTCAAGCCTTGCTGCCGGTCATAAAACATTAATACCGGAATTAATAGAAGAACTAAGTAAAATGGGCAGAAATGATATCATGGTAATTGCCGGAGGGGTTATCCCTCCCGAAGATCACGACTTCTTATACAAAAAAGGAGTGGTTGAAATTTTCGGACCCGGAACCATTATTCCGGATGCCTCTATTAAGCTTCTTAAAAGAATAATGGAAATAGAATGAAAAAACATTAATAATTCAATCCGGAAACACCGCCTGAAACAATAAATTTCATTACTTCGGAACTAGGAGCATTCAAAATGATGATATGGTCTTTAGGTACCAGCGTAAGGTTTCCGGATATATTATAAGAGTGAGGAAAATATACTGCAACCATATCGGTAAGGTCAAGATTTTTAAGATCCGCTTGTGTTAAAAAACCGACTCTGTAAATATCAAAATCCTTATTAATTTTCACCAATACAGGTTGGTTAAACCTCTTCTTTTCTCCAACAAATGCTCCAATAAAATCCTTAACTGAAGAATAGATCAAATTAATTAAAGGAAGCTTATATATTGCCGCTTCAAGAATTATAAAAGCAGGCTTAGCTATTAAGGTAGAGCCAAGGTATCCGATAGTGGTAATAATCACCAATACAAAAACAAGCCCTGCACCAGGATATAATTCAACATCAAAAAGCTTAGGGATGAGACTGTCAATCCAACTAATAGCAGTATAAATAATAAAAAGTGTAATGCCTACTGGAATAACAAACAAGAGGCCCTGCAAAAAATACTTCAGGATTTTTTTCATACTTTATAATTCTGCTGATGAATGAACCATCAATTGTTGGATATAATCCGAAACCTTCTGCATAAGCCACATGGGCGTGGAAGTAGCCCCGCAAATCCCTACTGAGCCCCCTGGGAGGAACCATTCACTCTGTAGCTCAGTTTCATTTTCGACAAAATAGCTTCTTTTATTTTCATTAGAACAAACACCAAAAAGTGCTTTACCATTTGAACTCTTTTTGCCACTCACAAAAATTATAACATCATGTTCCTGAGAAAACCGTTGGAGTTGTGGCTCTCGGTTGGAAACCTGGCGACAAATACTGTCATTGTAATCAAACTCAGGCGTCACCTCTCCACCGGATGCAGCTAACCTTTCTTCAATTTTCTCTTTAAGATGATAAAAACCTTTTGTGCTTTTGGTTGTCTGACTATATAATGTTACAGGCCTGGAAAAATCAATTTTATCAAGGTCAGCCTCTGAGGTAATTATAATGGCTTCGTTACAGGTTTGACCTGCCAGGCCTACTACTTCTGCATGGCCATTCTGTCCATAAATTACAATTTGCCCATTCTTGTCATGCATTTTATCATACGAATGCTTAACACGATTCTGCAATTTTAACACTACAGGACAGGACGCATCTACCAATTCAATATTATTCGCTAATGCGATCTTATATGTTTCAGGTGGCTCACCATGAGCCCTGATCAAGACTTTACAATCTCTCAATTCTTTCAATTCATCCCGCTCAATTATCCGAAGCCCTTTTTCTGTAAGTCGTTGGACTTCCATGCTGTTGTGAACTATATCACCCAGGCAATATAATTTATCGCCATTTTGCATTTCATCTTCTGCCATTTGTATGGCAAATTCTACTCCAAAACAGTATCCGGAATTTTTATCAATCGTAACGTTCATCTCTACATCATTAGCATTCGGTGGTAATCCTCAATTATTTTACCTGTTGCAAGATTGAGAATGTAATCTACTTGTTCATCTATAGTCATAAATGTGGTATCGATCATGTAAGCATCTTCAGCTCTTCTTAAAGGCCCCTCTGTACGAGTAGTATCAAGGTGATCCCTTTTTGACAGGTTTGCTACAATAACATCTAAGTCTACAACCTGTTTTTGATGCAAAAGTTCCTGTTGCCTGCGATATGCCCGAATCTGAAGATCAGCCACCATAAATATCTTTAATTCTGCATCAGGAAAAACCTCCGTCCCTATATCTCTTCCGTCCATCACCACCCCTCTTTTTTTTGCCATTTTCTTCTGTTGAGAAACCATACAATACCTTACTTCAGGCAAAGCACTCACCTCGCTGACCTTTTCTGTAATGTACATCTTGCGGATTTCATCCTCAACGTTCAGGCCATTAAGGTAAATTTCATTCCTTTCGAGTTTAGGATTGTATATGAATCCAATTTGGATATCTTCCAAAGCCTTGCTAATGGCTTTAGGGTTGGTAAGGTTAATATATTGCTGATGAAAATAAAGCGTTGTAGCCCTATACATAGCGCCGGTATCAATGTAGCCATACCCTAAACGGGAAGCCACCATTTTGGCTGTGGTACTTTTACCACACGCAGAAAACCCGTCCAACGCTATGATAATTTTCTTCATATATCAAATATATGATTTCCGAAGGACTATGACAACCACTAAGGACAATTTATTAAAGCCCTTAACAATCTTTCATTGGACAAGGCATAGGCCCTTTTTTAGGCTGTTGCCTACCTTTTTTATGCTTATGATTAGAAGCCTTTCTTGTACAAGAGTCAAAGGTTATTGTCACTATAGACAAGCTTAACATTAGCAAAAGGAAATACTTTTTCATAGCATTTAGTTTAATTACCTGTGGTTGTATCCTTTTTTCATCTTCTTCCCGGATTTTGGAGCCCAGGTTTGAGAAGGTTGAGAACAGGATGCCAACACAAATGAGAACATTGCCACTATAACTAAAATTCTTTTCATAGCGATATAAAATAATTTGTAAATTTTTACTCAATTTCAAGAACAAGGTCATCTTGCTCAACCATTTCACCTTCTGATAAAAAGATGGCCTTCACTTTTCCTACAAAATTACAGGTAATTGTGGTCTCCATCTTCATAGCTTCTATTACAAAGAGAGGTGCATTTTCCTGTACCAAATCTCCCTGTTTTACCATTAATGCACCTATCCTACCCTGAAGAGGCGATCCAATTTCCTTATCCCTCTCTGCTTTCCTATGTGTAGGCTTGGACGCCTGAACTGATGTATCCTTTACCTGAACCCTTCGTGTCTGTCCATTCAATTCAAACGATACAGTACGCATGCCCATATCATCGGGTTCCGAAATATACAGCATTTTTACGATAATTTTCTTGCCACTGGAAATTTTAATAAGAATCTCTTCATTATTTTTCAATCCATAGAAAAATGCCGGAGTAGGTATTATAGATACGTCACCAAATTGTTCGTGGTGATGGTAATAAGCCTCAAAAACTTTTGGATACATCTTATAGGATAAATAATCCAAAAATGAATAATGGGCACCAAACTTATCCTGAAATTCTTTAAATTCAACATCAAAATCTACTGGCGCCAAACGCTCATTCGGCCTGCCGGTGAAAGGCTTTTCGTCCTTCAGTATTATCTCCTGAAGTTCTTTAGGGAATCCTCCATAGGGTTGCCCAAGTTCACCTTTGAAAAAATTAATAACCGATTCCGGAAAGGACAGGTATTTACCCCTTTCAAGGACATCCTCCGGAGTTAAATTATTTGAGGTCATAAACATAGCCATGTCTCCCACTACTTTGGAGCTTGGAGTTACCTTCACGATATCACCAAAGAGTTTGTTTACTTCCGTATAATTCTTTTTTATCCTTTCAAATTGATGGCCAAGGCCCAGAGATTCGGCCTGAGGACGAAGGTTTGAATATTGCCCCCCGGGAATTTCATGGGTATAAACTTCTGCATTTCCTGCTTTAAGCCCGGATTCAAAAGGATAGTAATATTCTCGCACATCTTCCCAATAGTTTGAATACTTATTTAGTCCTTTCAGATTTAAATTCAGCTCTCTTTCATGCCCTTGAAGCATGGCCACCATAGAATTAAAATTGGGTTGAGATGTCAATCCGGACATGGATCCCACAGCAACATCAATTACATCTACCCCAGCTTCTATCGCCTTCAGATAGGTTGCAGACTGAATAGAGGAAGTATCATGTGTATGAAGATGAATTGGTAAATCAACCGCTTTTTTCAACTCTTTTATTAATATCTCAGTTGAGTATGGCTTCAAAAGTCCGGCCATGTCTTTAATTGCAAGGATATGCGCGCCTTCATCTTCCAACTGCCTGGCCATATCAAGATAATATTGCAAAGTATATTTTTTATTCTCCGGGTTAAGAATATCACCGGTATAACCAATGGCGGCTTCAGCAATACCTTCTGTACGTTCCCTGACTGCTTTAATACTAATCTTCATAGCTTCCACCCAATTGAGAGAATCAAAAATCCGGAAAATATCAATGCCATTCTCTCCGGCTTTTTCAATAAACTTTTCAATAAGATTATCAGGGTAGGCCTTGTATCCTATGGCATTTGAACCCCTAATCAGCATTTGAAACAGTATATTCGGAATAGCTTCCCTCAATAACTGAAGTCGTTTCCAGGGACATTCGTGAAGAAACCTTAAGGCAACATCAAAGGTGGCACCACCCCAGACTTCCATAGAAAACACTTCAGGATGGTTTTTCGAGAAACTTTCAGCTACCAGTAGCATATCCTTGGTACGCATTCTGGTTGCCAGCAAGGATTGATGTGCATCACGAAAGGTTGTGTCGGTAAATTGAATTTCCTTCGTTTCCTTCAGCCATTTCACAAATCCATCTCTGCCCAAATTTTTTAGTTTTTGACGGCTCCCATCAGGAAATGGCCCGAACTTATCATAATCAGGAATAACAGGTGTGCGGAACACTTTTTTAGGATCAGGATTTTTTACATCCGGATTTCCGTTGACACTAACACTGGCAAGGTATAATAATGCTTTTGTCCCCCTGTCGAATTTTCTTGAAATCCGAAACAGCTCCGGATGATCCGGAATAAAATTAACTCTTGCCTCACCTTTGGTAAACTCAGGATGACTGATTACATTTTCTAAAAAACCAATATTTGTCTTAACTCCCCGAATTCTAAATTCTCTTAACGTTCTGTGGAGTCTCTCACTCGCTCCTCTCAGTGTCCTGCCGGAGGCGGAAACCTTTACGAGCATGGAGTCAAAAAATGGGGAAATCTTCACACCCGGGTAGGAACTACCTTCATCAAGGCGAATGCCAAAACCTCCTGCATTTCTATATGCAATAATGGTCCCATAATCCGGCTTGAAATTATTAACCGGATCTTCTGTAGTAACCCTGCATTGCACGGCAAAACCGTTAGCTTTAATATCTTCCTGCTCATTTATAAAAATACAATTATCAGACAACTTATGTCCTTTAGCAATTAATATTTGAGAACGTACTATGTCTATATTAGTAATCTCTTCGGTGATGGTATGCTCTACCTGTATGCGGGGATTTACTTCTATAAAAAATATATTCTCCTCTTTGTCAACCAGAAATTCTACCGTTCCAACATTATTATAATTCACCAATCTGGCTATTGCCAGTGCATAATCATAAATCTTTTGTTTGGTTTCTGCCTTTAAAACCGGACAAGGGGCGACTTCCACAACTTTCTGAAACCTTCGCTGCACAGAGCAGTCTCTTTCAAATAAATGAACAATGTTACCATAATTATCACCCATCAACTGCACTTCGATGTGCTTAGGATTATCGATAAATTTTTCTAAAAAAACCGTATCGTCTCCAAATGCCTTGCGGGCTTCTGCACGTGCATCCAACAGGGAACGTTCCAATTCAAAGTCATTTTTTACCACTCGCATACCGCGTCCACCGCCACCTGAAGCCGCCTTAATCATTAAAGGATACCCGATACGACTTGCTTCTGCTTTGGCCGTTTCTAAATCTGAAAGATTAACTTTGCTGTCTTCTATAACCGGCACTCCTGCCTTAATTGCCATTTTCTTCCCGGCAACTTTGTCTCCGAGTGCTTCCATTACCTCCGGCTCAGGGCCGACAAAAATAATTCCTTCCTCACGACACCTACGGGCAAATGCCACGTTTTCAGACAAGAATCCATAACCCGGATGAATTGCATCTGCTTTATGGCGTTTAGCTATCTTTATTATTTTTTCAATATCCAAATAAGGCTTCAGAGGTTCATCATCTTTCCCAATCTGATATGCCTCATCTGCTTTATAGCGATGAAGCGAATAACGATCTTCATAGGTATAGATGGCAATAGTAGGAATTTTTAGTTCTGATGCGGCACGAAAAACACGTATGGCGATCTCACCCCGGTTGGCAACTAAAAGTCGGTCGATTTTTTTAAGTTCTGCACTCATGAGCTCTTCTTAGATAATATATAATAAAAATTCAAATCCGGAAAGGATATGAAGGGTATTCCCAAAAATATAAAAAAATACCACTTAACCATAAAAATTCTACTATGAGTAAAGAACTATAGAAGGATAAATGCGGAAAGCATAAAAAAACTCTCCGGCAAAACCAGAGAGTTAATTCAATGTGGTGGAAATTTATTTACCAATGGACATCAGGAGATCCGATTGCGTGATAATATGTATATCATTTTTGTCATCCCTAACTAATAAGGCTGAATTTTCTTTCGTAATTAATGACGATAAAACATCCAGTGTATTATCTAAGCCTACAAAAGTAAAAGGCGAATCCATTATTTCAGAGACAGGCTTCTCTTTCAATGCGGGATCTTCTATAAGTCGTTTCAACACCTTGGAATCCGTTAGGCTACCTACTATAGCATCGCCTTCGGTAACCGGTATTTGAGATATCCCTGATTGGTTTAATTGAGTAATAGCATTTCCAATGGTATCTATAGACTTAATTGTAATAAGATTTCCGTTTCCTCCTTTTCTGTTGGATATAATGTCTCTGGCAGTGGCAAATTTTCCGGACTCTATGTATCCGTGTGACTTCATCCAGTTATCATTGTACACCTTTGCAAGATAACGCGTACCATGATCAGGTAAAATCACCACCATAACATCATCTTTTTTCATATGCTCTCTGGCGTATTCAATAGCTCCATAAACAGCAGAACCTGATGACCAACCTACAAACAAGCCCTCTTCCCGAGCCAGTCTTCTCGTCATTACGGCAGCATCTTTATCGGTAACCTTTACAAATATATCAATAAGGTCGAAATTTACATTTTTCGGCAAAATGTCTTCCCCAATACCCTCAGTACTATAGGGATATATTTCATTGGAATCAAATATTCCGGTTTCTTTATATTTCTTAAATACAGAACCATAAGTATCAATTCCCACGGATACGACACCCGAATTCTGCTCTTTTAAGTATTTCGATACACCACACATAGTTCCTCCTGTGCCAACTCCTGCTGCGAAATGTGTAATCTTACCTTCGGTATCTTTCCAGATTTCCGGGCCGGTAGTTTCATAATGCGCTGCTGTATTGGAAAGGTTATCGTATTGATTTGGATAAAAAGAATTTGGTATCTCCTTATTTAACTTAGCAGCAGTACAGTAGTACGATCTTGGATCTGTAGGTGCCACATTGGTTGGGCACACGATTACTTCTGCCCCAAGTGCCCTTAAGACATCAATTTTTTCCTGAGACTGTTTATCTGTAGTTGTAAAAATACATTTATAGCCTTTGGAGATAGCAGCCAAGGCGAGTCCCATGCCGGTATTCCCGGAAGTTCCTTCAATAATTGTCCCACCAGGCTTAAGGATGCCTGCTTTTTCAGC